>NZ_CVTS01000017.1:0-15458 GCF_900004755.1 Pseudomonas sp. 25 R 14
TCACAGCACCGGCGCCTCTTCACGGGTTTCAACGCCTGGAGCGTCCTGGGACTGGAGCTGCGCGGCAGTCTGGCTGTACTCACGCAGGTAGACGATAAATTCCTGCAACAGCCGGTCCCACAATTCCAATTGGCTGCGCAGATACAGGGCACCGACGCCCGCCACCACCACGTCCATTTCCATCAGCAGGAATTCACCCTGCACCGACAACCGGGCAAAGCGTCGCGAGGTGTTCCACACCTGGGTCAAGCCTTCGGGCAGCTCACCCTGGACCCGCAGCGCGCAGCTGTAGGTGAAGTCCACGTAGGCGCCCTGCTCTGGCGCCGGATTACCGAAACGCACGGCAAAACCGATACCCTGGCTGGCGCTGAGCAACTGCACGATGCCGTTCTGTTCGCTCTGGTTGACCCGGTAGCCGGCCTCTTGCAGCAACTCGGTGAGGCTCTGGGTGGTCACGCTGCTCATCAATTCGCTCATGTTCATCTCTTCCTTGGTTGATCAGTGATTGAGCGCCGCCTGGGGCGCATCAAAGCGGCTGTTGTACAGGCCGTCGCCAAACCCCTGGGCCAGTTCCTCGAACTTGACCCGCGCGCCGCTGGCGAACGGTTGGCGGATGCTCATGACCTCGGCCACGTCGATTTTTTCGTAGGCCGCGAGCAACTCCTGGGCCACGCCGTACATCTGTTGATTCTTGGCTGAACATTGCTGCACTTGTGTGTCACGTTCGCTCAATTGCGCCTGCAGGCGTGCGCGCTCGGTTTCTTTGCCACGGGCCAGCACCAGCAGTTCCTCGTAGGCTTTCTTGAACTTGCCGGTCTGCTCGGCACTCGCCGCCACTTGCGCCTGGGCCTGGCTGTGCAGGCTCTGCTGCTGGCCGGCCAACTGCTCGGCGACGCCGCGCACCTTGTCCAAATCGGCGCTCAATTGCTTGATCTGCACCTGGGCCTGCCTGGCCTGGTTTTCGGCGGCAATCCGTGCGGCAGCGGCCTGGGCCTGCTCGCTTTGCAGCGCTTGTAATTGCGCGGTGGTGCTGCGCAACTGAGTGCGCAGGCGCTCCTCCATGCCTTCAGCCGAGGCGCCAGTGGCGACCAGGGCCAGGACCAGCCCGCAAATTCGCATGTTCATGGGTTTCTCCCGACGCGTCAGAAGCGCGTATTCAGTTCCAGTTGCATCACGTCGACTTCAAACGGCGCGCCATACACTTCTGATGCGCTCAACCAACGGGCGCTGGCGTAGATGTTCTTGTCGATACCGTAGTTGCCGCCAATGAAATAGCCCTTGGCGTTGGTGCCACCGAGGTGGAACGACGAGTCGTTGAAACCGTCCGGCAAGGCATCTGGCTGGATGTACTTGTAGCCGGCCAACAGGTTCCAGTCGCCGGCCTTTTTCATCTCCAGCGCGCTGCCGAGGGTGAACTGCACCATCAGCGCATTGCCGCCACTTTCAAACTGGCCCTTGCTGTTGATGTTGTTGACGATCTCGCCTTCGCTGCGCTTGAGCATTTCGCCCTTGTCGTAGGCCAGGTTGTGAATGAAGTTGGCCTGGCTGCGCAGCTTGAAGTCTTGCGGCAGCTCGCTGTCCCACACCAGGTTCAGGTCCAGGACATCGAACTTGGAGGCCAGGCCCACGTACTGTGGCTGCGGGGTCAGGCCCGGAGTCGCCGGGTTGGCGTTGATATTGCGCAGCAGGAACACGCTGTTGCCCTTTTGCATAAAGGCCACGCGCGAACCGTCGGTGTCGCAACCCGGCGCACCGGCCCACGGCGAGCAAGGGCTGGAGCGCTGACCTTCGATGTCGTCGAAGCGGTAATAGGCCAACGCGCCCTTGAGGCTGTTGCTGCGGTTGATCTTCCAGTTGGCGCCGATCTGCCCGCCGAACAGCCATTTGGTGTCGCTGTCTTCCTTGTCGAAACCGTTGCTGCTGGCCGTGTCGGAGGTGTACTCCACCGGGAACGCGCCGATCGTGCCGAACAGGCCCCACTCGTTGTTGAGGCTGTGGTTGAAGATCGCCGCCACACCGTCGAAGTTGAGGTCGTTGGAGTACATCATGTCGGTGGAATAGAACGGGTTGGCGATCCGCCCGCCGGTCAGGGTCAGGTCCTGGGTGGCCTTCCAGGTCAGGTAGCCCTGGTCGAGCCAGATGTCTTTCTTGCCAAAGCCGCCGCCCAGGGTCTGGGTGGTGGACACCGGGTTGTTGTCGGAGCCGGTGCCGATGCGGATACCGGCAGTCCACTCGGGCGAAATGATTGCCTTCATGCCCAGGCGCGCGCGCAGGCGGAACAGGTTCTCGCGGTCCTCGCGGGTGTTGAGCAACGGCGGCAGGCGGGTGTTGGTGTCTTTATTGACGTCGTAGGGGCCGTTCTCGTTGAGTTTGGCGTAGTCGACGATTTCGTTGCTGTTATTGCCCGAGAAAAACCGCGATTCGTCGCGCAGGCGAATGTCACCGTCAAAGCTGATGCGCGATACCCAATCCGGGAAGGTGTTGGGCTGCGCCCAATTCTCTTGCTTGGCGGTGGCCATGACTTCGGCCTTGACCTGGTCGCGGATCTGATCACGCACCGCCGCCGGCACATACTGCACCCGCACATCCCCGGGTGCCGCCGCAGGCCCGGCGGCCACTGCCGTCTGGCGCGCCTGCACTGCCTCTTTCTCGGCCTGGGCGATCAGCCCATCGGCCTGTTCCTGCTTGAGCACGCCTTGCTGCACCAGCAGGCGGATCAGGTTGATCGTGGCGTTTTCCGAGGGCGCGACCGGGGCGGCCGTTGCCTGGCCAACCAGGGTCGCGATGACCATGCCGACCGCCAGGGTCAATCGATTCACGTGGGAAATCATCTGCACACAACTCCTGTAGAAAACTGCAAAAAAGGTTCACTCACTCCGGGCGTCGGCCCTTGAGGGACAGGCGCACCGGCAAGGTCAGGGAGGCCGGTGTGCGTTCTTTCAAACGAGGCGTGGCCCGCAGCGCCGCCAGCACCTGGGCATCGGTGTCGGCATCGCCGCTGGACTGGGCCAGCTCCACCCGCGTCACCTCGCCATCGCCGCTCAACCACAAGTCGGCCTGCACCGCATAGGCCTTCTTGCGCAACTGCGGGTCTTCACGTAGCAGGCGCTGGAACACCCCGGCCAGGTACTGCTTGAACGTTCCCGTGCCCAGGCCGCCCGCGCCTGACCCAGCCATGCCGCCACCCTTGCCGGCGCCAACGTTGAAACCGTCGTTACCGGCCTGGGCATCGCCGTCGATCTGCATCGGGTTGGCCAAGTCGTCGGCGGGACTGGGCGGTGCCTGCTCTTCGGGCTTGACCTCTTGCGGCGCAGGGGTTGGCTCGGGTTCGGGGATTTTTTCCTCGACCTGGGGCTCGGGCTCCTTGGGCGGTTCCGGCGGCGGTGGCGGTGGTGGCGGCAGCGGGATAATCATCGGTACCTTGGGCGCTTCGCGGCGCACGCCACTCATGTCATTGGCCCACTGCCACAAAAACCACGCGGCCACGGCGCCCACCAGCAGGCCCGCGCCCCACTTCAGCGGGCGCAGCGGCGACTTTTTCACGGGCGTGGGCGGGATTGGCACTTGTGCGGTCATGACGGTTTTCCGGTGACCAGGCCAACCTGGGACAGCTCCAGGCGGCGCAACAGATCGAGCACCTCAATGACCTTCTGGTACTGCACCGTGGCGTCGCCGCGCACAATCACCGGGAACTCGGGGTTCAGGGCCTTCTCGATGCGCAGGCGCTCTTCCAGTTCACCCAGGGTCACCGGGTAAGCGTCGAGGAATACCTGGCCGCCGTCGTTGACCGAGATCGCCTTGGTCTTGGCCTCGGACAACGACACCGAGGCGCTGGCCTTGGGCAAGTGGATCTGGATCCCCGAGACCTGGGCCGTGGCCGTGAGGATAAACATCACCAGCACCACCATCAGCACGTCCACCAGGGGCGTGATGTTGATGCTGTCGACGGCGGCGTCTTCTTCATCATCGTGGGAGGCATTCACAGAAGCCATGCGGGTTCTCCTCAGGCCGGTACGTGGGCGGGCTGGACGCGCCGATGCGCGGCCTCGCTGGACTGGCTCTCGCCGTGCATCTCCGCCAGGCGAGTGATGAACTCATCGACGAACACGCGCATGTCGGCGCTGACTTCCTTGTTGCGCGTGATCAGGCGGTTGTAGCCAAACAGCGCGGGGATCGCGACGAACAGGCCCATGGCCGTGGCCAGCAAGGCGGCGGCCATGCCCGGGGCGATCGCATTGATGTTGACGTCACCGGCCATGGCCGTGCCGAGGAACACCACCATGATCCCCAGGACCGTGCCGAGCAGGCCGATGTATGGGCCGCCGGCGATAGCGTTGGACAAGGTCGAGAGCTTGGCGCTGAGTTGCTGGTTTTCCCGGGTGCGCACGCCGTCCATGGAGCAACGGATAGCTTCGATGGTGGCCGCCGACACCGAACTGGTGTCGGCGCCCTGGGCGCGGCGGGTGCGGATTTCCTGGACTGCAACGCGGTACAGGCGCCAGAGCGACGAGTGGGTCAGGCGCTCGGCCAGGAGCTGGTCGTCGTAATACATTTCCAGGCGGGTGCCGATCTGCGCGAACTGCTCGCGGAATACCTCGTTGGCACTGCTGACGCGACTGACCATGCGGTTCTTGCGGATCATGATGACCCACGACTGGAACATCATCGCCACCAGCACCAGGATGATCACCCAGGCATCGATCGGCACGGCCTTGAGCAAAAAGCCCAGGCTGCCGAAACCGAAGCCTGACTGTTCTTCGTCCACGCCATAGGCCAGCAGTTTCGACTCGGAACCCTGGGCACTGGCATCGGCCAGCAACACCCCCGCCGCACGCGCCACCTTGGACAGGCGCAGTTCATCCATCGCCCCGGTAAATGGCAGCAAGCCGCTGGTGGATTGCGGCAGGTCGGCACCGATGGCCAGTTGTGAGTTGAACGCCGGCATCGCCTGCGCCAGGCTCGCGGTTTCACGGCCGTTGACGTACAGCGTCACGCTATTGCCGGCGGCGGTAAACGCCAGGTGTTGCCATTGGCCGGGGTTCAGCGGCTGGGTCGACACCGCGCGCTGGCCGTCGATCTCGATAAACGGCGTGCCCTGGTTCAAGCCCAGCAGCAGGTTGGCGGTGCCTTCGCGCCGGGCCAGCACCACTTGCTCACCGCCGGCTTGGTCCAGGCGCAGCCAGGCGCTGAAGGTAAAGGCACCGTTGGCGGTGTGCTGCAACGATGGGCTGGCCGGCAACAGCAAGGGCTGGCCGCTGAACTGTAAGGCCCGCCCGATCACGCCGTCGATGCTCGCACCGGTGGCGTTCAGCGCGGTGTTGCCATAAGCCGTGGTGTCACGGGCCGGGGTGCCGTTGGCGCCATCGAAATGGTAAAGCGCGGTGTAGCTCGGATCGAACGTCAATTGGCCGTTGCCGGTCGCCGGGGCCTTCTCGTTGCCGTAGTACATCCACAGGTCCTGGCGCTGGCCGCCTTCGACCTTGGGCATGTCGACCCAGATCAGTGCCATGCCCATCAGTGGGTCAAAGCTTTCGATCTGGTGGTTGAACACGGTCTTGTCATCGACGCTGACAAAGCGCAGGTCGGCGCCGTCTTCCTTGACCCCGTCGAAGGTGAAGTTGCCGGTGTGCAGGCGCACCAGCAACGCGGTGCGGCCCAGCGCCTGATTGATCGCGGCACCTTGGGGGGTGGTGTCCACCGAAATCTGCTTGCGGTAATGCCAGTCGTCCTGCCACCAGGCATGGGCGGTGGCCGGGAGCGCGAAGCCCAGGCAGATCAACAGGCTCAGAAATAGGCGTTGCATGTGAAGGGTTCTCCGGAAAAAAGGGTCAGAAAGTCGCCTGCACACTGAAGTGCAGTCGCGAGTCCTGTTTCTGGGTGTTTGGTCCATCGAGCAGCGGGTAGCCCCAATCCAGGCTGCCGGACAACCACTTGCTCAAACTGGCGCGGGTACCGAGGCCGACGCTGGCCAGGCTGTATTCGTCTTCCTGCTCGGGCAACGGGTCGTGCAGGCGCAGGCGCGCACCTTCGGCAAAGGCGTAGAAACGCCATTCCTGCACATAGCTGCCGAGGAACTTGGCCAGGGACGGCGTGCGCAGTTCCTGGGAGAGTAAGTAGCCCTCATCCCCGGTGCGCTCGGCGGCCAGGTAGCCACGGATCGAGGTGGCACCGCCGGCGGAGTACTGCTCGTTGGACACCAGCGGCCCGGAGGCCAGTTGGAAGGCGGTCTTGGTCGCCGACTGCCAGTCGCCGGTGAAGGTGTAGGTGTAATTCAGGTCGCCCTTGAGCACGGCAAAACTGGGGCTGGCCTGGTCGCGCTTGTACTGGAACTCTTCGGCGTCGCTGCCGTAGCCAAAAAACGCACGGGTGCCGACCACCAGGTTCAGGCCCAGGCCCAGTTGCGCCTGCTCGGTATAGCGGTAGCCGTTGTAGCCGAAGGTCAATGGCGCGTACTTCAGCGGGATCTGGTCGCGACTGCCGCCAAACTGCATCTGCTCGTCGAAGTCCTTGAAGTCCACTCCCACCGACAACGAATTGGCCCAACTGCCCGTGGCCGGCAGGTTGTAGATCGCCGAGACGCCGTAGGAGTGGCCCTTGCCCAACACGTTGCTGCCGCCAATCGTGGCGATATTGCTGTCGGACTGGTAACCGGAGAACTGCAAGGTCCAACGCTCGTTGAGCGGTGCGCTGTAGGAACCCGACCAGACCTTGGCGTTTTCACTGTCCTGGGGCGCCGTGAAAAAGGTCAGGGACACGCTGTGCCCCAGTTGCCAGAGGTTGTCGTAACCCAGGGTCGCGACGCTGCGCAGTTTCTCGGTGTCGGCGCTGTAGTCGTTGTTCAAGCCGAGGCTGGCGTGCCAGGGATTCTGGTCTTCGACCTGCAGGTCCACATCCATGGTGCCGGGGCGCTGGCCCTCACGCACCAACGGCGTGACCTGGCGCCCTGCCCCGCGATTCAAGCCCGCCAACTGAGTCTGTACAGTGGCGAAATCCGGCACTGCACCCTCCTTCAGTGCTGGCACCTCTTCGCGGATTTCCACCGGCGAATAGTGCTTGGCCCCCACCACTCGCACACGGCCGACCTTGGTCTCGCTGACTTGCAGGTAGACGATGCCGTCATCGACCTTCTGCTCGGGCAATTCGACAAACACCGACTGATAACCACGCGCCTGGTAGATCTTCTGCAGGGCATCGCGGGCGCCCTCGATGTCGACCAGGGTCTTTTGCGGGCCGAGGAACGGGTACACCGCCTCCTCGATGGCCCGGGCGTCGAGCACGGTATTGCCGCGCACGAAGTACTCATTGACGTCCACCCGGCGCACCGCGGCCTCTTCCTCAGCCCACACCGGCGGCGCCAGCGCCCCCAGCGTCAGGCAACACAGTGCCAACGTTGATTTGAACAGATGCGTCACACCGCCCCCTGGATTACTGAAGTTATTGGCCTTCACTGTTGTTGGCACAGCGTTTGGCCTGCTCAATTGCTGGATGTCGAGGTATTGGCATGCCGTGCCAGCCAGGTGTGCAGCAGCGCGAAGTTCAAGGAGAACTCCGGCATGTGCAGCAAGGCGCCACAGAACACTTCACCGATGATTTTCTGGATCAACTGCACTGCCCGTGGGTTGCCCAGGAGCGTGGCGATATCGCGTTGCAGGATGTGGATGCCCCAGACCCGTTGGGTCAGGTCCAGGCCGACGAACCAGCGAAACAGCAGGTTGTAGTTGAGCTGCTCATGCAGTTGCTGTTCGCTGGGTACCGAATAGAGCAGTTGCAGCAACAGGATCTGCAACACCGTACGCGGGGCGATGAGCATGCCGGGTTCGGCATTCAGGGCCTGGAGCAAGTCGCGGTGCTGGTCGAGCACCTCGTCGATCTGCGGGCGCAGCAACACCAGGGAGTGACCGGCGGGTATGTAGCTGGACACTTCTTTCAAGGCGCCCTGCCAGTCCTCCTGGGACACGATCCAGACCCAGGGCGCGCCATAGCGATAGACCGAAACCGGCTTCTTGCGCGCGGCTTCGACGATCTTTGACAGGCGCTGGTCGAGCTCCTGCATGCCTACTTTCGAGTAGCGTTCCATAGTTCCCATCCGCCCCACTCCTGGCCTGTTTCGCGTGCTTGAGCGCGTTACATAGGCAAGACGGGGGGACGGGGGAGCTACCGAACTTTTGTCACAAAAGCTTCACTCTTTGATGAGCCCCTGTGTAGGAGCCGGCTTGCCGGCGAAGGTCGTCAACGATAATGCGGGGGGCCTGACGGAACGTGGTGATCTTGCGTTTTTCGCGAGCAAGCTCGCTCCTACAGATGCTGCACGCCCTGCAACGGCAGCTCATAAGACTTCTTCACCGTGCGCACCACCAACGTCGATGAATACGTGCGAATCGGAATATCCCGGTACGTGTCGAGAAACCGATAGATGTATTCGGTGTACTCCGTGGCATCGCGAAACTTGGCCACCATCACAAAGTCAAACTCCCCGGTCATCAGGTAACAGTCCTGGATCTCCGGGTGACTGGCCAGGATGTGCTGCATCTTGCGATCAATGTCGTTGCTGTCCTTGTCGAGCTTGATCAAAAAGAACGCGGTGACCTGGATCCCCAGCTTTTTTTCATCCAGCACCGCGACTTTCGCCTTGATGATTCCTGCACTCTCCAACCGCCGGATGCGCCGGTAACAACTGGTCGAGGACAGCCCCACGCTGTCGCTGAGCAGGTCCAGGCTCTGGGTGCAATCCTTCTGCAATTTGCCGAGAATTTTCAAATCCATGGCGTCTGTCATTATTTCCACTTCTTCCTTGAGAAAACTGCAATGAATCCGCCGTAACCGCCGACCAATTTGCACAAATCACTGCACAGTGGCCCGTTACTATCAAATCCAGCTTAGCAGCCCCGGCAGATCCAGCATGGGAGCTGCATGAGAGGGATCCTATGATAGTCGCCAAACCGACATGGACCGCTGATATCCAAGGGCTTTTCACCGCGCCTTACTGGATACCACCCGCAGATCGCGCCATCGTCGCAGGCTCGTGGGTGCGCTGCATGAACGCCTACGACGTGTTCCTCGAAGACCCCGATTCGGTCAAAACCTGGTCAGAAACCATCTACCAGCACCTGGCGTCGCGCAATATGCCGCTGACCCTGGATGACCGACAGTTCTGGCCCATCGATGCCCTGGAAACCTTCCGCCTGTGGGTCAACCAGGGCTGGCGCCTGAACAGCTTTTCGCCGTTCGACATCGCCGAGCGCATCCCGCCTCCAGACCTGCCGCACCCGGTCAAGCGCGTGCGCCAAGACATCCGTGCGTTGAGCCAGGCACAACTGGACCTGTACCGCGCGCGGCTCGACGACGTGATGCAGATAGGCAACCCGGACAGCGGCTCACCCTGGCAGCGCTACGCCTATATCCACACCAACTGGTGCCTGCATTACCAGGAGGCCTTTGCCCTGTGGCATCGCGCCTACCTGCTGTACCTGGAGGCATTGATCGACTGCCCGATCCCGTACTGGGACTGGATGGCCGAGGACGCCAGTGTCGATGGCAGCCCTCAGGCCGGCCTGCCCCAGGCCTTTCTCGATGAAACCTATGTACACCCGCACAGCGGTGAAGTGCGGCGCAACCCGTTGCGCTATGCGGCGGCCAAGGACGGTCGCTCGAAAGTCTGTGCCTCGGGCAACGTCGAGGGCGTGGACTGCCGGTTCGTGCAACGCAACCCGCTGTTCTATACCCAGGGTGACCAGCAGCGTCTCAAACGCACCCAACTGTATGGGATGAGCCGGATTTTCCAGCAGCAGGTGGTCGACGCCCTGACGTTCAAGACCTTCAGCCAGCCCCAGGGCGTGCCGGGGTATCCCTGGGCCAATATCACCGTGTTTGATCCACCGCAAAAAGACGAGTTGTACCCCAACCGCACGCTGAACTTCGATGGCCTCTACGAACAACCCCACGACAACTATCACGGCTGGATCGGGGGCGATATGGCCGACAACGCCTACACCGCGTTTGACCCGGTGTTCTGCTCCTACCACGCCAATATCGACCGCGTGCTGGAACTCTGGATCCGCGCCAACCCGGCGGCGCAGTACACCACCCAGTGCCTGCTCCAGCCGTTTGCCGGCAGCCAGGCCGAGACGGTGACCTTCACCAGTGCCGATGCCTGGCGCTATACCACCCTGGGCGATATGGCCCAGGACAGCCGGCATATCGGCTATGACTACGGCACGCCAGTGGCGCCGCCGTTTGGCGCACGCCGCGCCAGCGCGAAAGCCTGCTGCCCGCACAGTGCCGCGCCTGTCCAGGAGCAGGTGCAGGCTAGCGGCCCGTGGGTGGTGTTCGACCATGTGCGCTGCACCCACGACACCTACCTGATCGACGTATTCCTCAACCAGCCCGACGCCACGCCACAGCAAGTCAACGCCGATAACCCGCACTACGTCGGGCGCTTCAGTCGCATTGGCATGGGGCTGGTGGATGACAAGGGTCGCTGCATCACCCACGGCGTGTGCCGCGCGCTGAATGCCGCGCGCAGTGCCACGGCATTGCACCTTGGCCCCACGCACGCCGTGCAGTTGAGCCTGCTGGTCACCCATCTCGATAGTGGCCGGGTATTGGCGCCGCAAGAGTACGCGCCGCTGCCTGGCTTTATCGCCCAACTGGTGTGGGACGACCCGCGCCAGACCGTTGCCGACCCTCCCCCGAGTGCCGGTTGCTGTGCAGCTACCCCCACACCCCATGGAGATCTGACATGAGCACGCCCTTCAAGCAATTCACCTCCCCCGCTGGGCAAGCGCCAAAGGACTACAACAAGCTGGGCCTGGAAAACCAGTTGCCGCAATTTGAAACCGACTGGAACAACGACGTCACCGGCTGGACCGAAGCCGCGATCATCGGTAACCCGTGGTCGGGCCTGTATGACGCGCCCCGCTCGGGCTACTACAACCCGCTGGTCGAGGGTTATGGCCCCGACACTCCGCCTGCGATCACCTGGCAGCCCTTCCCCAACCGGCTGTGGACCTTTTTCTACAACAACGGCACGGCGGTGATCCCGCAACTAGGCGGCAAGGCCATGACCCTGCAACAAGTCATGGAACTGACCGATAACGGCCAGATCACCATCAACGACACCCTGTACAGCCTGTACGACCCGGACAAGAAGGGCACCCTGCTGCAACTGCCGGTAACCCGCTGCCCGAGCATCGACTGGCAGGGTAAATACAAAGACTTCTCGCCCTCGGGGCCACGCGGCTGGCTGGACGAATACTGCGAATGGTCGATTGTGCGCGATGCCAATGGCGACATGCGCAAGATCACCTTCACCAGCGAAAACCCGGCGTATTTCCTGGCGATGTGGCGCATCGATCCGAATGCCGTGCTGGGGCTGTATCGCGACTACATCGACCCGGCCGTACAACTGGAAGACCTGTACCTGCGCTATACCGCCGACTGCCCGACCGGCAAGGCCGGCGATCCGGTGATCGACCCCACCACGGGCCAGCCCGCCTACGACACCGTCAACAAGTGGAACGCCGGCACCGCCTGCACCCCCGGCCAGTTCGGCGGCGCGATGCACCTGACTTCCGGCCCCAACACCCTCAGCGCCGAGGTGTACCTGGCAGCAGCGGCCACGATCATGCGCCCCCTGAGCAGCAGCCAGAGCCCGCAATCGTTGATCTGCTGCGCGCAATACGGGCAGAACTATCGCAACTCCGACCCGCATATCGGCTTTGCGGCCAACGGCGTGGCCGTCGAAAACCGGATTTCCCTGACCAACCCCATCGCCCTGTACCTGCAACAGCCCACCAACTTCTCGGCGTGGAAAGGCCCGCAGGGCCAGGATGTCAGCCAGTACTGGCGCATTACCCGAGGCACCGCCAAATCAGCGGTCAACGGCTCTGACCAAATTCTGCAGGCGGTGTTTGAAGTACCGGCCAGCGCAGGATTTTCGATCAATGACATCACCATCAACGGCCAGGCTGTCGACTACGTGTGGGTGATTGCCCAGCAGTTGCTGGTGGGCCTGAGTGTGACCGCCACGCCGATCAGCAGCACGCCGCCGTCGTCGCCTTGTGTGCAGGATCGGGTCAATGGCTTGCAACCCTGGCCGGTGCAATTGCTACCGCTGGACCTGTTCTACGGCCAGTCGCCCACCGACCTCCCGGCCTGGCTCGCCCAAGGCACCCGCAACCCGTTTGCCCTGGTGGTACAAGGCGCCGACCTCAAGACCACCGCCGCCACCGCGCGGATCCAGTTCAGCAACCCCGGGGTCACGGCGCAGGTCACGCAATTTCTGCCCGATGCCTCGGCGATTCCCGGGCAGACCAATTCGGGTGGGACCCAGGGTTACATCATGACCATCACCGTCGCGCCAAACGCTGCGCCAGGGTTGGTGACGGTGCGCGCGCTCAACCCGGGCGAGGCGGATAACGTCAGCGCGGCGGACCATCCGTGGGAGTCCGGGCTGGCGTTGGTGCCGTCCACCTAAGGGCAAACACCGCCCCCTGTAGGCGCTGGCTTGCCAGCGCCTACAGGACCGTTATCAGCTTCATGCAAGGAGCGCGATCATGCACAAGTTCCGCTTGAGCAAACTGCTGCTGGTCAGCACGCTGCTGTCCCTGTTTTTCCTGCCCTCGGCCCAGGCATCGGATGCCGACACCTGCGTCCAGCAGCAGTTGGTGTTCGATCCCAACAGCGGCGGTTTTCTACCCGTCAACAATTTCAACACCACCGGCCAGAGCTTTATGAACTGCTTTGGCTGGCAGCTGTTTATTGCCCTGAACTGGCCAGTGGATCCCGGGTGGCCAGCCAATGCGGCCCTCGCGGGCGAGCCGAACCGCAAGATCACCATGGCGCAATTTGGCGTGCCCCAGGCCGCAGGGCAACCCATGGCCACCGCACCGGTGTGGGCCAGCTACAAAGACGCCAACGATATCTTCCTGCCCGGCGCCCGACCGCCCACAGGCTGGGGCGTACAGACACTGGTGCCGTCCAATTGCAGCAGTGAGGGCAGCCTCAAAGCCTTGTCGGTAGGGGCGCGCAAGTTCATGAACGCCACCTCGGAAAGCGCAATCAATGCCCGGCATCGCTTTCACTTGTCCAGCGGCACCCTGGCCACCCTTCCTGACCCGATCATGGAAGCGGACGGCGGCTGGCTGACCGATCAGACCGGCAACCTGGTGTATTTCGAACGCAAGGTAGGCAAGGCCGAATTCAACTACATCGTCAACAACCAGTTGTATGACGCCGCCCAGCAACTGGCCGTGGCGCAGAACGTCGACGGCCAGCACCCGGCCGGCTTGTCGCTGCCCGCTGGCGAGGAGCTGCGTTCGATGCCCAAGACCCCGCTGCCCCAGGACCAACTCGGAGCACTGGAGCTCAAGGCCGCCTGGCGGATTCTCACCGGCCAGCCCCAGCTCTACGGGCGCTACCTGACCACCGTCGCCTGGCTCAAGGACCCCGCCACCCTGCAATGCAACCAGCAGGTAGTGGGCCTGGTGGGCCTGCATATCATCAACAAGACCCAAAGCTCACCGAACTTCATCTGGACCACCTTCGAACAGGTCGACAATGTGCCCGAACCCGACCAAGTGCCCGCACAGCAGCCGCCGGCTGAAGGTTTCACCTTCAACAACCCCGACTGCACAGGTGGCCCAGACGTGTGCACGCCCAACGTGGCGCGCATCCAATGCCAGCAGCACAACCCGGATCGCCAATGCACCGAACCCTACCCACGGGACCAGCCGGTACAGACCACCCGGGTCAACCCCATACCCTCGCAAATGCAAGCACTCAACGCCGCAGTCCAGGCCAGCTTCGCCCAGCAGACCCAGGGCCAGTCAGTGTTCCAGTACTACAAATTGATCAACGTGCTGTGGATCACCTCACCGACGCCGCCAAACATCCCGGAGCCGGGGCCCAAAGCGACGGTACCGCTGTCGTACGGCGCCTTCATCAGCCAGGACAACGTGCCGGTGGCCAACACCACCATGGAGACTTACGTGCAGGGCAAGGAATGCAACGTGTGCCATCAGAACGCGACGATCGCCGGCAGTACCACCCTGGCCTCGGACTTCTCGTTCCTGTTCAACAATGCCGACTCGGCTACGCAAAATGGCCTGATCAAACGTGTACAGGCTTTCGAAACCCTCAAGGACGTCCAACCATGAAACGCTCACTTGCCACCCTGCTGCTCGCCCTGCTGACAGTCCTCAGCCCCCACGCCCTCGCCCACTCGGCTCACGAACTGCACGCCGTGAGCAACGGCGCCGATGCCGATGCACCGGGCAACCACGGCATGTTCATGGTCGGTTCGCAGACCTTGTTCCTGGTGCATATGCCGATGTTCACCACGGAAAAACACATGTACCAGATCGTCCTGCAGGCCAGCCTGCCGGCTGACGTGATGACCCAGTACCAGGCGCTGCGCGCGGCCAATCCGAGCAAGCCGTATAACCTGATCAACGTCGATAACGACACGTTCACCTTGCCGCAACTCAAGTCCGGTGAAGTGACCTCGTTCAAGGCGACGATCTATGACGGTTACTCCAATGACGGCGGCGGCACACCAGGGCCGGTGCTGTTTGACAACGTGCCGGTGACGGTCGAGTCGGTGGTGATTTACCGGCCGTTCAACCTGGGCATCGACCGGCCCAAACAGCTGGTGTACACCTTGTTTGGCCGGGGCAAGGAGGCGCACCTGACCCACTACATCGCCCAGGATCCGGACTTCCAGGAGATCATTACCCTGCCTGGGCCGCCAGCGCCGTTTTCGGCGTCGCAACTGGTGTCTACGGTAGATTTGAACTTCACCACCGTGCAGTCGCTGCCGATTGTCTGCCAGTCACCGCTCAAGCCTGGGGTCTATCCGACCTTGCTCGAAGGCCGGGCGGATGCGCCAGTGGCGTTGGACCTGGGGCCGGCGGCGCAGCGGGTCTGGTATTCGACGGGGAATTTGTTGAACAAGACGGATCCTTGTCAGCGTTAGGCGAGGCGGCCGGACAGCCGACCTGATCGTCGAATCGTGCGCGTACCCCTGTGGGAGCGGGCTTGCTCGCGAATGCGGTGGACCAGCTAACGCTTGCGGTGACTGATACACCGCATTCGCGAGCAAGCCCGCTCCCACAGGTAAGCAGCTGCGCACTTTGCTTTTGCTCTGCTTTTGATCTTAGGCGACCCGTTCAACCACACTGGCCGCAGGCAGGTATTGTGCAGTGGATGCCGGGGTAGCCGTGGTTACCGCAGCACCGGATATGCACACTCTCCCTACAAACTAATCTGCCCCCGCTCCTCATCCGTCAACCGCGCCTTGGCCTGTTCACTCAAAGGCCCCGCCCCCAACACCTGCACCGGGCTGTGCGGGTCATACGCCGGCGCCCTGCGTGCCTCTTCCTGCCCCCGCTGCACCGGCTCCGCGCCGAACCCCAGCACCTCCACCGTCACAATCGACGCCCGGCCCTGGCGCGCCGCTG
>NZ_CVTS01000013.1:0-39251 GCF_900004755.1 Pseudomonas sp. 25 R 14
CTGGCCTCGGCGGCCTGGCTGGCGTCGCCCGCAACCTGCTGGATCGTGGCTTCCAGTTCCCCTAATGAATCGCGGATTTGCGCAGTGTCCCCGGCCTGGCGTTCGGCGCCGTCATGCAGGCCGCCGCTCAGTTCGGCCAGGGCGCGGCTGCTACCGGCCACTTCTTCTGCGTTGGTGCGGATAGTCCCCACCAGGTTCACCAGGTAAGCACGCAGGCGATTGAGCGAGGCTTCAATATCATGCAGTTCGCGGTTGGTGTGGCCCAAGGCAATTGGCTGGCTGAAATCCCCTTCGGCCCAGGTTGAAAGGGCCGGCGCCAGGCTGGTGAGCACTCGCGCCAGGCGCCGTTGCAGGGTGTCGATGAGCAGGGCGATCAATAGGATCAGGCCGATCATCACGCCTTGGATCACCCGCACTTCGCCCTGGATCTTGCCGTGCTGGGCGCGTACCTCGGGCTCCAGCGCGGCGATGGCTTGCTGCACGGTGTCGATTTTCAGGTGAGTGGCAGCGGCCAGTTCTGCGCGCTTCTGGATTTGCTCGCGGGTACGCGCAAGCTCTGCCGGGTAGCGCGTGAGCAGGCTGTTGAGTTCGCGCTTGAGATTCACGCCAGTGTCTTCGGCGGTAGCGGTTTCGCTGCTTTCCAGGCCCATCAACGCAGAAAAATCATCGCTGTTGGAGGCACTGCTGGCGGTCACGCCCAGCAGCGGCAGTTGCTCAAGCAGGTCAGCCTGGCTGCGGATATTGGCCAGTTCACGTTCTACATCGGTGGCCAATTCACTGCGCCCGCTGCTCACCAGTTTGTCCCGCGCCAGGGACAGCTTGGCCAGGTGCTGCGAGGCTGCCAGCAACGGCGGCAGATAACGTCCTGCATCGGCTGAGTTGACGCCCATGGCGTACTGGCTCAGTTGTTCCAGGCTGGCCCCCAATTCCCGCTCGGCTTGCAGCAGCAAGGCTTGTGGGTCGCCGGCCAGTTTGCCGGCGGCCAGCAGGTCGGTCTTGCTGAAGCCATCGAGGCCGAGCAGGCCGGGCCGCAGTTTTTCGGTCAGTTCAGACGGCAATTCATCCAGGTGCAGCAACAGGTTTTCCAGGCTCTGGCCGGCAGCGCTCAGGCGCAAGGCGTCGCCGCTGGCCAAATAGTCGTCGATATTGCGCGCGGTCTGGTTCTGGAACGCCTGGGACAGGCCCAGATAGCGCTCCATCAATAGATAAGGGCGTTCGAGGGCTCGTTGCGACCACCAGAGCGTAGCGCCCAGGGCCAGGCAAACGGCGACCAGCAGAAGGGTGTTCAGATTCGTCAGCAGCTTCAGGCGCATGCGTGGTTTCAACCAACGGCAGAAGGAGTAAGTGCCTGAAGTTATTGCGTTTTCGTTACAGGGTTATGACCGAATCAGTGGATTCTGGTGAAAAGATGGCACTTTGCTTTGACGTGCGTGCGGCCTGGACTCGATTGCGTCCGGCGTCCTTGGCGCGGTACAGCGCTTCGTCGGCCTGGGCCGCCATCATCAGGCTGTCGGAACCGTCACACAACTCGACTACGCCGGCGCTGAAGGTGCACCACAAATCCTGGGGCTGGGCCGGATAATGGATTTCGGCAAAGCGCCCACGGATTTCGTCGAGCACCTTGCACGCGGCGTCCAGGTCGGTGTCGGGCATGACGATGGCAAACTCTTCGCCGCCGTACCGGCCGATATAGTCGGTCTTGCGCAGGCGCTGCTTGAGAAACAGCGCCAGGCTCTTGATCACGCGGTCGCCCATGGGGTGGCCGTGGCTGTCGTTGACCCGCTTGAAGTGGTCAATGTCGAGCATGGCAAAGCTCAGCGGCTTGCTCTCGCGGCGCGAGCGAAAGCTGCAATCTTCCAGCAGTTGCAGGATATGCGTGTGGTTGTACAGGCCGGTCAGGCTGTCGCGCACCATCCGCGCCTTGAGATGGCGGGCGCGGGCGGCGCGGTTGCGCACGGTGGTGATCAGGTGGCGCGGCTTGATCGGCTTGGTGAGGAAGTCGTCGCCGCCTTCGCTCATGGCATCGAGTTGCTTGTCCAGATCGTCCTCGGCCGACAGGTAAATGATCGGCACGCTGACATAACGGTCATTGTGGCGAATCACCTTGGCCAGCTCGGTGCCGGTGCAGGCCGGCATGTACATGTCGAGAATGATCAGGTCGGGTTGGAAATCCGCCAGTTCGGCCATGGCCTGGATCGGTTCGATCAAGGTGCGGGTAACGATCCCGGCGCTGTTGAGCAGGCGCTCGGTGTGCATGGCCTGGGCCCGGGAGTCGTCGATGATCAGCACTTTATAAGGCTCGTACTGGGCGACGCAGGTCAGGACCTCGATTTTTTCCAGCAGGCTTGAGGCTTCCAGGGTGCCGGTCAAAAACTCCTGGCCCCCGGCGCGCACGGCGGCCAGGCGGGTGGGGGTGTCGGTTTCGTGCAGGCTGAAGAACAGCAGCGGCAGTTTCTGCTCCAGGCCTTCCTGGGCTTCGGCGGCCAGTGTCAGGCCCAGGCCGGTGCCGCAGAAGTCCACGTCCATCACTATCGCGGCCGGCAGGCGTTCGGCCATGGACGAGCGGAAGGCTGCCACGCTGTCCAGGGACAGGGCGCTCAAACCAAAGAATT
Organism: Pseudomonas sp. 25 R 14; assembly: GCF_900004755.1. Taxonomy (NCBI): domain Bacteria; kingdom Pseudomonadati; phylum Pseudomonadota; class Gammaproteobacteria; order Pseudomonadales; family Pseudomonadaceae; genus Pseudomonas; species Pseudomonas sp. 25 R 14. The sequence continues at coordinate 2,613 of NZ_CVTS01000013.1, forward strand.
CCAGTTGCTTGGCCAGGCGCTCGGCGCGGTCGTGATCGGCCAGCATCACGTAGATGGGTTTGCGCATCGGCGGCAGGAAGGTCTGGTCCAACTGGTCGCCCTGGCGCAGGCCGGTGCGTGACAGGCGCTGCATCAAGCGGTTGAGGTCGGTGATCAGATGGCTGCTCAGGCGACCACGGTTTTCATCCACCGCCTTGAGCGATTCGATGATGTGCCGGGCCAGTTGGCCGTGTTCGGGCTGTTCAAAACGCTCGGCAAACCGCAGCAGGCGCAAATTGGCCTCGCTGAGTTCGCTTAATTCGGCGTTCGACCACTCGCTGCGCTGCAAACGCTGCCAGATCTCAAGAATTTGACGCGCCTGATGAATTACCCGCTGGGCAAAGTGCTGCTTGAGACGCTCACGGCTGGGGTCTTCTGGCTCGGTCATATCCTGACTACTAGGTAAGGGTGCATGCTGAGATCGACTGGTGGCTCTATGCTAGCACCTCTTTTCCTTTGCACGAGTGTCATACGTCAATTAACTGCATCGTCCAAGTGATTCATTTGCTGACCGTTGGGTCGCATAGGCGCATCAGCGCCCATCCTTTATAGTTGAGTGCCATCTTTCTGCCAGCCCGATTAGAAAGCCCCGCACAGAGGGGCACGATGGGGTAGGGTTGTGGTCGTAGCTATTGAACTCAAGTGACTGAAAGGATATCCGCCATGCTGGACTGGAAAAACCGTGCAGGCAGCGCCCCAGGCCCAAGCCCTGCGCCCAAGTCGGCCTCCCGCAGCTATTTTCGTAACCTGCTGATGAGCCGTGCCCTGCTGACCCTGGTGGTCATATACCTGCTGGTCACCGGCGGCCTGGGTTGGTACTGGAGCCAGGAGCCAGCCTTGTTCCCGGTCCAGCAAAATGCACAAATGGCCGCTGAAAAAGACGGCAAGCAAATGGTCATCGGCTTCACCACCGTCGAAACCGTCAAGACTGTGATGGGCACCCTGCTTAACAAACCTGGCGGCTACATTTCCAACGACCGTTTCCCGCCAGGGTTGTGGATGGACAACACGCCTAGTTGGGAATATGGCGTGCTGGTCCAGGTGCGTGACCTGACCCGGGCCCTGCGCAAGGACTTTGCCCGCTCGCAATCGCAATCGGCCGAAGACGCCGACCTGGCCAAGGCCGAGCCGCGCTTCAACTTTGATAACAAGAGCTGGGTGCTGCCCTCCAGCGAGTCGGAATACCAGGAAGGCATCAACTCCCTGAACCGCTATCAAGTGCGTCTGTCTGACCCCAACCAGAAAGGTGCGCTGTTCTATGCGCGTGCCGACAACCTCAACAACTGGCTGGGAGATGTCGCTACCCGCCTGGGTTCGTTGTCGCAGCGCCTGTCGGCCAGTGTTGGCCGGGTCAAGCTCAACACCGCGTTGAAAACCGAAGCGCTGGCGCCGGGCGAAGTGCCGCAGGTCGATGAAGAAGTGGTGGAAACCCCATGGATGCAGATCGACAACGTGTTCTACGAAGCCCGTGGCCAGGCGTGGGCCCTGTCCCACCTGTTGCGCGCGATCGAGGTCGACTTCGCCGACGTGCTGGCCAAGAAAAACGCCACCGTCAGCGTACGCCAGATCATTCGTGAGCTGGAGGCGTCGCAGGAAACCCTGTGGAGCCCGATGATCCTCAATGGTAGCGGCTACGGCGTATTGGCCAACCACTCGTTGGTGATGGCCAACTACATCTCCCGTGCCAACGCGGCGGTGATCGACTTGCGCCAACTGCTGAACCAGGGTTGAGTCATGGTCGACAGCACCAAGGAGGTCGCGCACCGCGCGGCCTCGGATGCCGAACACATTGCCTGGGTCGACGAGCAGGACAACCTGCTCGGCGCCCTGGTGCGCTCCGATTTGCGTGAGCGCGGGCTGATCGGGCGCGGCACCTACATCATGCTATTCAACTCAAAGGGTGAGCTGTGCGTGCATCGCCGTACCCTGAGCAAGGCCATCTACCCGGGTTACTGGGACGTGGCGGCGGGTGGGATGGTGGCGGCGGGCGAGAGCTATGAGCAGTCGGCGGCCCGTGAGCTGGAAGAGGAGTTGGGCGTCAGCGGTGTTGAATTGACCGCCCACGACCACTTTTTCTTCGAGGATACGGGCAACCGGCTCTGGTGCTCGGCGTTCTCGGCGGTCTGGGATGGGCCGCTGCAGCTGCAGCCCGAAGAGGTGCTGGAAGCGCGCTTTATGAGCATTGAAGCGGTGCTTGCCGATATCGAGCAAAAGTCCTATTGCCCCGACTCCCTGGCGGCCTTAAAACGCTATCTGGCCGCGCGTCGCTAAAGTTGCATAAATTGGCGCCATTTGGCTCTTAGCAAGTAGGCTTTTTGCCGTTACACTGCGCGACTTTTCAAGCCGAAACGCTACAGCGTCTCCCCGGCCCCCTGTAGGAGCGAGCTTGCTCGCGAAAAATCCAATGCCACCGCGTGCTGCCTGAATGCCCGCGTTATCGTTGACGATTTTCGCGAGCAAGCTCGCTCCTACAGAGGCAAACGGTGAGGCCTGGGCGGTTCGGTAGCGCTGCCCCTGCCTGAGTGGGGCTTCGCGGTCAGCCGCCCATTGCGGGCACTGATCAGTCTTCATCCTCCCAAGAGGATTGCCGGTGGCCAAAAAAGCCGCATCCTTCGCCGCCCTTGGTGGCCTGGTGTTTTCCACCGACGCAGGTCGGCATTGCCCGGACTGTCGCCAGCCCGTGGACGCCTGTACCTGCAAACAGACCCTGATTCCCGAAGGTGACGGCATTGCCCGCGTGCGTCGCGAGAGCAAGGGCCGTGGCGGCAAGACGGTGACCACCATCACCGGCGTGCCCCTGGCAGCCGAGCCACTCAAGGAGTTGGCCACCGTGCTGAAGAAGCGCTGTGGCACCGGTGGCGCGCTGAAAGACGGGATTATCGAAATCCAGGGCGATCACGTCGAGTTGCTGTTGGCCGAGTTGATCAAGCTCGGATACAAGGCGAAGAAATCCGGCGGCTAGCAGCCTCTGTGAAACCCGCACCGACGAGCGCGCTCGTCGTCTTCATGGTTTCACAGAGCCTGTTCCTGACCGGTGTCTAAACTCTGTCCTGCAAGTGGGGTCTACCCCTCTCACAGGCAAATCGTCATTTTCACTCTTTAGACTGCGCCAGCCTCTGACTTGGGTGGCGCTCTTCGACTTTATATAGGGGACTTCGATGTCCGTACGACGCACACGCAAAGACGATGGCAGCCAATGGACAGTTGCGGACAGCCGCAGTGTTTACGGGATTCGCCATTGGGGGGCCGGGTATTTCGCGATCAATGATGCCGGTCGCGTTGAAGTCCGTCCGAACGGCCCGAACAGCTCGCCCATCGATTTGTACGAGCAAGTGGACGAGCTGCGCAAAAGCGGCCTGTCCCTGCCATTGCTGGTGCGCTTCCCGGACATCCTGCAAGACCGCGTGCGCCAGTTGACCGGTGCCTTCGATGCGAACATCGAGCGCCTGGAATACCAGAGCAAATACACCGCGCTGTACCCGATCAAGGTCAACCAGCAGGAAGCGGTGATCGAGAACATCATCGCCACCCAGGACGTGTCCATCGGTCTGGAAGCCGGTTCCAAGCCTGAGCTGCTGGCCGTGCTGGCCCTGGCACCGAAGGGCGGCACCATCGTCTGCAACGGTTACAAGGACCGTGAGTTCATCCGCCTCGCGCTGATGGGCCAGAAGCTGGGCCACAACGTGTTCATCGTGATCGAGAAAGAGTCCGAAGTGGGCCTGGTCATCGAAGAAGCCGCCAACCTCAAGGTCAAGCCACAGGTCGGCCTGCGGGTGCGCCTGTCGTCCCTGGCGTCGAGCAAATGGGCAGACACCGGTGGCGAGAAGTCCAAGTTCGGCCTGTCGGCGGCGCAACTGCTGTCGGTGGTCGAGCGCTTCCGCGCGGCCGGCCTGGACCAGGGCATTCGCCTGCTGCACTTTCACATGGGCTCGCAGATCGCCAACCTGGCGGACTACCAGCACGGTTTCAAGGAAGCCATCCGTTACTACGGCGAACTGCGCAACCTCGGCCTGCCGGTGGACCACATCGACGTCGGTGGTGGCCTGGGCGTGGACTACGACGGTACCCACTCGCGCAACGCCAGCTCGATCAACTACGACATGGACGACTACGCCGGCGTGGTGGTGGGCATGCTCAAGGAGTTCTGCGACGCGCAGAGCCTGCCGCATCCACACATCTTCTCCGAAAGCGGCCGCTCCCTGACCGCCCACCACGCCATGCTGGTAGTGCAGGTGACCGACGTCGAGAAACACAACGACGACGTGCCAGTGATCGAGAACAAGGAAAGCCTGCCCGAAACCGTGCAATGGCTGGTCGACCTGCTGGGCCCGACCGACATTGAAATGGTCACCGAAACCTACTGGCGCGCCACCCACTACATGAGCGACGTGGCCACCCAGTACGCCGACGGCAAGCTGACCCTCGCGGAAAAAGCCCTGGCCGAACAGTGCTACTTCGCCGTGTGCCGTCGCCTGCACAACTCGTTGAAAGCCCGCCAGCGCTCGCACCGCCAGGTACTGGACGAACTCAACGACAAGCTGGCCGACAAGTACATCTGCAACTTCTCGGTATTCCAGAGCCTGCCGGACACCTGGGCCATCGGCCAGGTCCTGCCGATCCTGCCGCTGCATCGCCTCGACGAAGAGCCGCTGCGCCGCGCGGTATTGCAGGATCTGACCTGCGACTCCGACGGCAAGATCAAGCAATACGTCGACGAGCAGAGCATCGAGACCAGCCTGCCGGTGCATGGCTTGAATGACGGCGAAGACTATCTGCTGGGGATCTTCCTGGTGGGCGCCTACCAGGAAATCCTCGGTGACATGCACAACCTGTTTGGTGACACCGACTCGGTGAACATCTACCAGCGCGAAGACGGTTCGGTGTACAGCGCCGGGATCGAGACCCACGACACCATCGAAGACATGCTGCGCTACGTGCACTTGTCGCCGGAGGAGTTGATGACCCACTACCGTGACAAGTGCGCCAGCGCGAAGATCACGGCGGCGGAGCGTACGCAGTTCCTGGATGCGCTGCGGTTGGGCCTGACCCGCTCGTCCTACCTGTCTTCCTAAGACCGGCAGGCAGCGATTCAAACGGTGGGAGCCCGCTTGTGTAGGAGCGGGCAAGCCCACTCCCACACTAGTTTGCGCCCAGCCAAAGCCCCTGCCGATTCAGCCGCCAGGCAATCGCCCACAGCGTCAAGCTACGCACCGCCATAAACAGCAGGAAGGTTATCCACAGCCCGTGGTTACCCAACCCCTGCAACCCCCACGCAAACGGCAGCATAATCAGCACCGTCAACAGCATCCCATTGCGCATCTCCCGCGCGCGCGTCGCGCCAATGAACAAACCGTCCAGCAGATAACTCCACACCGCAATCAACGGCAGCACCGCCAGGTACGGCAGGTAGATATCGGCGGTTGCGCGTACGCTGGGAATATCGGTTTGCATGGCGATAAACAAGTGGCCGGCGAAGGTGAACAACAGCACAAAACCGAGGCTGGCGATCAGCGACCAGCCGCAGGCCACTACCAGTGAGCGGCGCAAAGCCTGGCGATCACGGGCGCCGATGGCGTGGCCGCAGAGTGCTTCCACCGCGTGAGCGAGCCCGTCCAGCGCATGGGCCGTCAGCAATAGCCCATTGAGCAGCAGGGCATTGGCCGCGACAGTGGCATCGCCCAGCCGAGCGCCTTGCACCGTGATCATGAAAAACACCGATTGCAGCGCCAGGCTGCGGATAAAAATGTCGCGGTTGACCGCCAGCAGCGCACGCCAGCTTTGCCAGACCTTGAGCGCCGCCCAGGCGATATGCCCGGGGTAGGCGCGCAAGGCTTTTTGCGTGAGGGCCAGGCCGAGCAGGGCGCCGGTCCATTCGGCAATCACCGAGGCCCGCGCCGAACCGACCACGCCCCAGTCCAGGCCCAAAACGAACCACAGGTTCAGGGCGATATTCACAAGGTTTGTGGTCAGCAGAATTGCCAGCGGCGCCCGGGCGTTTTGCGTGCCGAGGAACCAGCCCACCAGCGCATAAGTGGCCAACGCCGCAGGTAATCCGAACAGGCGGGTGTGGAAAAACTCGCGGGTCAGTTGGTTCAGTTCGGCCGAAGGCTGCATCCATTCCAGCGCCAGATGGCTCAGGGGAATGCCCACCGTGCCCAGCACCATCGCCAACCCTAGGGCCAACAGCAGGCCTTGCAGCAGGATTTGCCGCAGCGCCGCACCATCATTGCGTCCGGCCGCTTGCGCGGCGAACCCGGTGGTGCCCATGCGCAGAAAACCCATGGCCCAGGCCAGGAAGGTATACAGGCTGGCCCCCACGGCCACGGCGCCCAGTTGATGGGCGTGGGGCAGGTGGCCGATGACCATACTGTCCACCAAGGCCACCAGCGGCACCGAGATATTCGACAGAATCATCGGCGCGGCCAGGGCCCAGACACGGCGGTGAGTGGGACGGTGACGCCAGTCGGTGAGTAAGGTGGACATGCGGGCTCCTTGGAGGAGCGGCATTGTAACGCTGCATGGACAGCACCGCAGACACAATGTGGGAGCTGGCTTGCCTGCGATAGGGGTGTGTCAGGCAACTGATTTGTTACTGGTCCACCGCCATCGCAGGCAAGCCAGCTCCCACATTTTTGACCGCGTTTATGCCGGGGAATGCAGGCACTCGATGGAGCGGTCGACCGTGGTCTTGGCGATTTCCAGCAAATGCCACACCGCCAGCACCTTGGCCCGTTGGGTGCCGGGCAAGTGTTCGCCACAGTCGAGCACGGTGGCCGAGGCGCTGTTCAGCAGGCTGGCGGTGTAGAGCAGGGAGTCTTCGAAACTCAGTTCTTCGCTGACTGAGTGAAAGCCCTGGGTCGGTAGATAGTGGCTGAGGGCGCGATTGAAGGCGGCGCGGTCGTTGAGAAGGTCTGACGGTGGGTCGGGGACAATCTTATGCATGGCTTAGCTCCGAATTTGATTCTGAAGCCGAACCTGTCGCGACTAAACGAAAGGTGGCGGCTGTACGCAGGTTAGTCGACCGGCAAAATCGGAAATCCGGCGCACCCGAAGGCGCCCTGCGCACAGCTACCATAAATGGACCATGCACCGAATTTGGATTCCGGGCGACTAAACCCGATCACTGATAAGCAGTGACGGACCGCAGACTAGTCACCCATCCCAACAGGCACAAGGCGCCAAGGATTGTCTAGGAAACGTCCTGCAATTTAAAGGGATGCGCCTTGCTGGCCCTTTACAAACCATGACCAAATGCCAGCCACCCCACCGATCAAAATGTGGGAGCGGGCTTGCTCGCGAATGCGGTGGATCAGTCAACCTATATATTGGCTGATCCACCGCATTCGCGAGCAAGCCCGCTCCCACAGGGGATTTTCTACGCTTTTGAGGTAGTCGAGAACCAAACCGCCCTCCGTCGGTCAATGTGAGCAGCGCCACAGCCACTTGGCTGGCACTGATATATAGTTCACCCCTCAGACACCCCGACAACGAGTGCCCCATGCTTAACAAAGGATTGTTCCTGGCCTGCGCGCTGGCCCTGCTGAGCGCCTGCGATTCTTCCGATAAACCGGCTGCACCCACTGCCCCTGCGGCGGCGGTGACAGCGCCGCAGCCGGCCAAGGCTGCGGTGGATGTGGCGACGCTCAAGCAGCGTTATGCCGGCCGTGAGTTAAGCGTGGTGGACGTGTCTGAGGTGCAACTCGATGGCGCCAGCACTTTGTCGGTGAGTTTTTCGATCCCGCTGGATCCCGAGCAGAAGTTCGCCGACAAGCTGCACCTGGTGGACAGCAAATCCGGCAAGGTCGACGGTGCCTGGGAGCTTTCCGACAACCTGATGGAGTTGCGCCTGCGCCACCTGGAGCCCCAGCGCAAACTGGTGCTGACCGTGGACGCCGGGCTGCGTGGGGTCAACGACGCCAAGCTCGCCGCTGAATACACGGCACGCCTGGAAACCCGCGACCTGCAAGCCACCGTCGGCTTCGCCAGCCGTGGCACCCTGTTGCCGACCCGCCTGGCCGAAGGCCTGCCGGTGATCGCGCTGAATGTCGACAAGATCGACGTCGAATTCTTCCGCATCAAACCCGAGTCGCTGCCGGCGTTCCTCGCCCAGTGGGGCCGCAATACCAGCCTGCAAAGCTATGAATCCCGTGAACTGTTGCCCATGGCCGACCTGGTCTACGGCGGCCGCTTCGACCTCAATCCTGCGCGCAATACCCGTGAAACCCTGTTGTTGCCCATCGCCGGTCTCAAGCAACTGCAGCAGCCGGGCGTGTACCTGGCGGTGATGCGTGCTTCGGGCACCTACAACTATTCGCAGCCGGCCACGTTGTTCACCCTCAGTGATATCGGTCTGTCGGTGCACCGCTACGCCAACCGCCTGGATGTGTTCACCCAGGCGCTGGAAGGCGGCAAGGCGCTGGATGGCGTCGAGCTGGAAATCCTCGATGCCGAAGGCCGCGTGCTGGGCCAGGGCAAGACCGAGAAGGGCGGCCACGCGCAACTGCCGCTGCCGAAAAAGGCCCAGGTATTGCTCGCCAAACAGGGCGAGCAGACCAGCCTGTTGCGCCTCGACAGCGCAGCGCTGGACCTGGCCGAGTTCGATATCGGCGGCCAGCCCGCGCACCCCCTGCAATTCTTTGTGTTCGGCCCGCGCGATCTGTACCGCCCTGGCGAAACCGTGCTGCTCAACGCCTTGCTGCGCGACAAGGACGGGAATGCCGTCAAGCCGCAACCGGTGAGCGTCGAAGTACGCCGCCCGGATGAGCAGGTCAGCCGCAAATTTGTGTGGGACGCCGATGCTTCCGGCCTCTATCAATACCAGCTGCAACTGGCCGGAGAAGCGCCGACCGGGCGCTGGCAACTGGTGTTCGACCTGGGTGACGGCAAGCCGCAACTGTATGAGTTCCTCGTCGAAGACTTCCTGCCCGAGCGTCTGGCCCTGGAGCTCAAGGGCAGCGATACACCGCTCAACCCTGGCGACAATGCGGTTATCCAGGTTAATGGCCGTTACCTCTACGGCGCCCCGGCGGCGGGCAATCGCCTGAGCGGGCAAGTGTATGTGCGGCCGTTGCGCGAGGCGGTCAAATCGCTGCCGGGTTATGAGTTTGGCTCGGTGACTGAAGAAGAACTGAGCCAGGATTTTGAACTGGATGAAAGCGTGCTCGACGCCAAGGGCGAGGAAAAACTCACCCTGGAAAGCAAGTGGAGCGAGGCCAAGTCGCCGCTGCAACTGATCGTCCAGGCCAGCCTGCAAGAGTCCGGCGGGCGCCCGATCACCCGGCGCCTGGTGCAGCCGGTATGGCCGGCCGAGCAACTGCCCGGCCTGCGTGGCCTGTTCGATGGCAAGGAAACCAATGGCGATGGCCCTGCGGAGTTTGAAGTGCTGCTGGCCAACCAGCAGGGGCAGAAACTCGCGGTCGACAACCTCAAGGTGCGCCTGATTCGCGAACGCCGCGACTACTACTGGAACTACTCGGACAACGATGGCTGGAGCTATCACTACAACGAGAAATTCCTCAACCTCGATGAGCAGACCGTCAACATCAAGGCGGGCGACACGGCCAAGGTCAGCTTCCAGGTGGAGTGGGGCCCGTACCGCGTCGAAGTCGAAGACCCGCAGACCGGCCTGATCAGCAGCCAGCGTTTCTGGGCTGGTTACCAGGCCCAGGACAACACCGAAGGCGGCGCCGTGCGCCCCGATCAGGTCAAGCTGGCGCTGGATAAACCGGCGTATGGCGATGGCGATACAGCCAACGTCACCGTTACCCCACCGGCGGCCGGCAAAGGCTACCTGTTGGTGGAGTCCAGCGAAGGCCCGTTGTGGTGGCAAGAGATCGACGTGCCGGCCGAAGGCAAGAGCTTTGCGGTGAAGCTCGACCCGAAATGGTCGCGTCATGACCTGTATGTGAGTGCGCTGGTGATCCGTCCCGGCGAGCGCAAGGCCAATATCACGCCTAAACGCGCCGTGGGCTTGCTGCATCTGCCGTTGGATCGTACCCAGCGCAAACTGGGCCTGACCCTTAGCGCGCCGGAAAAAATGCGCCCCAAGCAGCCGCTGACGGTGAAAGTCGCAGCGAAAAACGCCGACGGCAGTGTGCCTAAGCAAGTGCATGTGCTGGTGGCCGCGGTGGACGTGGGCATTCTTAATATCACCGAGTACCCAACCCCGGATCCGTATTCCAGCCTGTTTGGCCGCAAGGCTTATGGCGTGGACCAGTTCGACATCTACGGCCAACTGATCGAAGCCGGCCAGGGCCGCCTGGCCAGCCTGGCCTTTGGTGGTGACGCGGCGCTGGCCAAGGGCGGCAAGCGCCCGGACACCAGCGTCACTATCGTCGCCCTGCAAAGCGCGCCGGTGACCTTGAACGAGAAAGGTGAGGGTGAGGTCAGCGTCAATATTCCCGACTTCAACGGTGAGCTGCGCCTGATGGCCCAGGCCTGGAGCGACGACCGCTATGGCATGGCCGAAGCCAAGACCGTGATCGCCGCGCCACTGATTGCCGAGCTGTCGGCCCCGCGCTTCCTCGCCGGTGGTGACCAGACGCGCCTGGCGCTGGACCTGTCCAACCTGTCGGGCAAGGCACAGAAATTGGATGTGCAACTGACCGCCGAAGGGCAACTGACCCTGCTGGGCGAGCCGTCCCACAGCGTGCAACTGACCGAAGGCCAGCGCACCACCTTGCAGATCCCGGTGCGCGCGCTGGGTGGCTTCGGCCAGGGCAAGGTCAAGGTCACGGTCAATGGCCTGGACCTGCCGGGCGAGAACCTGCCGGCGTTTACCCGTGAATGGACATTGGGCGTGCGCCCGGCCTATCCGGCGCTGCTCAAGCAATACCGTGCGGTGCTCAAGGATGAAGCCTGGAGCCTGCCAGATGCTGAGCTGGCCTTGTTTGAACCGGCTGGGCGTGAGGCGTTGCTGAGCCTGTCGAGCCGGCCGCCGTTGAACCTGGGCGAGCAGATTCGTGCACTCAAGGCCTACCCGTATGGTTGCCTGGAACAAACCGCCAGCGGCTTGTACCCGTCGCTGTATGCCGATGCCACCGTGCTGGCGCGCCTGGGTTTGACCGGCGAGCCGGATGCCGAGCGCAAGCGCAAGATCGAATTGGGTATCGAACGCCTATTGGGCATGCAGCGCTACAACGGCAGCTTCGGTTTGTGGGGCGCTGATGGCGAGGAAGAGTACTGGCTGACGGCCTATGTCACCGACTTCCTGCTGCGTGCCCGCGACCAGGGTTTTGCGGTGCCGTCTGAAGCGCTGAAGAAGGCCAGCGAACGTCTGCTGCGGTATGTGCAGGAGCGCAACCTGATCGAGGTCGACTACAGCGACAACGCCGACCACACACGCTTCGCCGTGCAGGCCTACGCCGGACTGGTGCTGGCGCGCAGTCAACAGGCGCCGTTGGGCGCGTTGCGTAGCCTGTTCGAACGCCGCAGCGATGCACGTTCCGGCCTGCCATTGGTGCAGTTGGCGATTGCCTTGCAAAAGATGGGCGACCAGCCCCGTGCCGACCAGGCATTGCTGGCCGGTCTGGCGGTGAAACGCAAAGCCAATGAATGGCTGGCCGACTACGGCAGCCCTCTGCGTGACCAGGCGATGATCCTGGCTCTGCTCGAAGAAAACGACCTGGCCAAGGGCAAGCGTGAAGAGCGTCTGTTCGAGCTGTCGGACCAGATGGCGGCCAGCCCATGGTTGTCGACCCAGGAGCGCAACTCGCTGTTCCTCGCCGGCCGTGGCCTGCTGGGCAAGCCGGAAATCAACTGGACTGCCCAGTTGCGCAGCGGCGGCGAAACCCGCGAGTTGAACAACGGCCAGTCCGGCCTGAAGCTGGAAGGTCCGTTGCTGGCTTCACCGTTGACCTTGCGCAATCAAGGCAGCGAGCCGATTTACCAGCAACTGAGCATTTCCGGTTATCCACAGCAGGCGCCAGCAGCCGGTGGCGAAAACCTGAGCATTCGCCGTGAGTACCTGGGCATGAATGGCCAGCCGTTGAACCTGCAGAACCTGCGCAGCGGTGATCTGGTGCTGGTACACATTGCCGTCAGCGCCAACAAGCAGCGGGTACCGGATGCACTGGTGGTGGACCTGTTGCCGGCCGGCCTGGAGTTGGAGAACCAGAACCTGGGGCAGAGCGCCGCCAGCCTGGAAAACGCCAGCAGCCAGGTCAAGGAGTGGCGTGAGTCGATGCAGAATGCGTCGATCAAGCACCAGGAGTATCGCGATGATCGTTATGTTGCCGCGCTGAACCTGGACGGCTATGGCACCACGCACTTGCTGTACCTGGCTCGTGCGGTAACGCCGGGGACTTACCGCGTACCGCCGCCGCAAGTGGAGTCGATGTACCGGCCGAACTGGCAGGCAGTGGGGGAAACCCCGGTGGATATGGTGATCAAGGGGCGTTAAGCGCCCCACCTATGGGAGTGGGCTCTATCTTTAATGTGGGCCCCTCCTCCATAGGCTGTGTATTTAATGCACAACCCAACTGAGCAGCCACAACCCCAGCATCAACCAGATAATCCCCATGATGATCGAGGCACGCATAAATGCCCGGACTGCCGAATACAGCAGCATCAGGCCAATGATCAGGGTGATGATGCTGACGATCGAGGTATCCATGCCCAAGGTACGGGACAAGCCATCGATAAAATTGCCGCCGGCATTGGTCAGGGCGCCGAACAGGCCGCTGAGCCCGTCGACGATAAAACGGATGACCGAACCGAGCGCCTGGCCCAGCCATTCGAAAAAGCTTTCTACCTGCATATGAGTTTCCTGATGAAAGGGTGGGCGTATCTGCCGGACCTGAGCCTTTGGTCGTTAATCGCCTGGGCGAGTTCCCTTAAAGCATAGAGGTTTGCCCGTTTGAATTTGCGATTAGTTGCACGCTGGGCCCTGGGTAGCCTGTTGTTGGTGATTGCCCTGCTCTGGCTGGCCGACCGCCTCTGGCCTTTGCCCCTGCCCAAGGACGACCTGGCCCGCGTGGTGCTGGCCGAAGACGGCACGCCCTTGTGGCGCTTCGCCGATGCCAACGGCGTATGGCGTTACCCGGTCGCCACCGGTGAAGTCTCGCCGTATTACCTCGATGCGCTGCTGACCTACGAGGATCGTTGGTTCTACCAACACCCCGGCGTCAACCCGCTGGCCCTGGTGCGGGCAACCTGGCAGAACCTCTCCGGTGCGCGGGTGGTGTCGGGCGGTAGCACCTTGTCGATGCAAGTGGCGCGCCTGCTCGATCCGCATTCGCGCACCTTGCCGGGCAAGTTGCGCCAGCTGTGGCGCACGGCGCAGTTGGAGTGGCATCTGTCCAAGGACCAGATCCTCAACCTGTACCTGAACCGCGCGCCTTTCGGCGGAACCTTGCAGGGAGTGGCGGCGGCCAGTTGGGCGTATCTGGGCAAGTCGCCGCAACAGTTGACCTATGCCGAAGCGGCCTTGCTCGCGGTGCTGCCCCAGGCACCCAGTCGTCTGCGCCCGGATCGCCATCCGCTGCGCGCCCAGGAGGCCCGGGACAAAGTGCTGCGGCGGTTGGCCGAGTTCCAGGTCTGGCCGCAACCGGCGGTCGACGAGGCCCTGGAAGAACCCCTGTTGCTGGCGCCGCGCCTGGAACCCAGCCTGGCGCCGCTGCTGGCACGCCGCCTGAACCGTCCCGACAGCCCGCCGCTGATTCGCACCACGATCGACGCGACCCTGCAACGCCGTCTTGAAGACCTGCTGCTGGGCTGGCGCGCACGCCTGCCGGAGCACACCTCGGCGGCCATCCTCGTGGTAGAGGAAGAAAGCATGGCCGTGCGCGCCTACCTGGGCTCGGTGGATATCAACGATGCGCGACGCTTTGGCCATGTGGATATGATCAGCGCCCTGCGTTCGCCAGGGTCGACCCTCAAACCCTTCCTGTATGGCATGGCCCTGGACGCAGGGCTGATTCATTCCGAATCGCTGCTGCAGGATGTGCCACGGCGCTATGGCGATTACCGGCCGGGCAATTTCTCCATGGGTTTTACCGGCGCGGTGCCGGCCAGTACGGCGCTCTCCAGCTCGTTGAACCTGCCGGCGGTGCAATTGCTGGAAGCCTACGGGCCCAAGCGCTTTGCCGGGGAAATGCGTATCGGCGGCATGCCCCTGGCGTTGCCGGCGCTGGCCGAACCGAACCTGGCGTTGATCCTCGGCGGGGCTGGCAGCCGTCTGGAGGACCTGGTCGGCGGCTACAGTGCGTTGGCCCGTGACGGCAAGAGCGCGGCGATCCGCTTGCAGCCTGGGGATACGCTCAAGGAGCGCCCATTGTTATCGCCGGGTTCGGCGTGGATCGTGCGGCGCATCCTTAGCGGCCAGGCACGGCCGGATCGTGATCCCCGGGCCGAGTTGGTACAGCGCCCGGTGCTGGCCTGGAAGACCGGCACCAGTTACGGCTTTCGCGATGCCTGGGCCATCGGGGTCGGGCCACGCTACTTGATTGGCGTGTGGATCGGTCGCCCGGACGGCACCCCGGTGCCGGGCCAGTTTGGCCTGGCCTCGGCGGCGCCGTTGATGCTGCAAGTGCACGATGTGCTGACCAACCGCGACAGCCAGCGGGGTATTACCGCGCCCGTCAAACCTGTGCCGATGAATGTCGGCGTGGCGGCGATCTGTTGGCCCCTGGGCCAGCCCATGAGCCGCAACGACCCCAATTGCCGGCGCCAGCGATTTGCCTGGACGCTGGACAACACCACGCCACCGACCTTGCAGGCCCTGGATCAGCCCTTGGGTGTCGGCTTGATGGAAACCGTGTGGATCAATGCCAAGGGTTCGCGCGTGGCCGCCAGTTGTCCGGGCGCGGTATCGCGAGACATTGCCCTGTGGCCTGCACCGCTGGAACCGTGGTTGCCGAGGATCGAGCGGCGTGACGCACGCATCCCCGCGCCAGACTCGGATTGCCCGCCGCCGGCGTTGGCGGCGTCATCGCCGTTATCGGTGGTGGGCGTGCGTGAGAGGGATCAACTGCGATTGCCGGCAGGCAGCCAACAGCAACTGCGCCTGAAACTGTCGGCGTTGGGCGGCAGTGGACGGCGCTGGTGGTTCCTTAACGGGGCGCCGCTGGGCGACAGTGCCAACCAGGACAGCATCAATGCCAGCCTGGAGCAGTTGGGACGCTATCAACTGAGTGTGCTCGATGAGGCGGGGCAGACGGCCAGGGTTGAGTTCAGCGTGGTTGATTAGATCGCGATGGCGCCCTGACAGGCTCCGCAAATTTAGTTGCCATCCCCGCCTTTGAGCCCGAAGCTATACCCCTTCAGGAGCGCCCCATGAATCTCGAACACCTCACCGAACGCATGCATCGCATCCGCGATAACAACGACTGGAAACAGTTCCACAGCCCGAAAAACCTGGCCATGGCCGCCAGTGTCGAAATGGCTGAACTGGTAGAAATCTTCCAGTGGTTGAGCGAAGACCAATCCCGCCAGTTACCCGCCGACAAACTCGCCCACGCAGGCCAGGAAGTGGGGGACATCGTGCTCTATCTCCTGCTGTTGTGCGGTGAACTGGGCCTGGATATGAACCAGGTGGTAAACGCCAAGCTGGCCGATAACGAGCGGCGGTTTGCCCATGAGTGATCGTCATTTCGACCAGTTGGCGACGCGGTTTGCCGAGAAAATCTACGGTGGTGCCAAGGGCGCGATTCGCCTGGCGGTGCTGCAGGCCGACCTGATCGAGGCCCTGCCGGATCGCCCCTTGCGCGTGCTGGATATTGGCGCCGGCCTGGGCCATATGTCGTTGTGGCTGGCCGAACGCGGGCATCACGTGACATTGGCCGAACCTGCCGAGCCGATGCTGGAAGGCGCCCGCCAGCGTTTCGCCGAGGCGGGGCAGACTGCAACCTTCATCCAGGCGCCGTGGCAGGACCTGTTGGGTCAGCTCACCGAACCCTATGACCTGGTGCTGTGCCACGCGGTGTTGGAATGGCTGGCCGAACCCCATGCGATCCTGCCGGTGCTGCACCAGTTGACGACGCCGGGCGGCTGGTTGTCCCTGGCGTTCTACAACCGCGATGCGCTGATTTACCGCAACTTGCTCAAGGGCCACTTTCGCAAGATGCGCAAGAACGACATGGCCGGCGAAAAACAGAGCCTGACCCCGCAACAACCCCTGGATCCTCGGGAATTGGCGGCGCAACTTGAAGGCTTGTGGCAGGTCGAAAGCCAGAGCGGGGTGCGGGTATTCCACGACTATATGCCGGTGGAGTTCCAGGCCCGCGCCGACTTGCAGGACTTGTTGGAGATGGAGCTCGCTCACCGTCGTCACCCAAGCTTTGCCGGACTTGGGCGTTATTTGCACTGGATCTGCCGTCCGGTTTAAGCGGCCCAGTCTGCGGAGATCGAAATGAAGCGCTGTGCATTGATCCTGCTGTGCCTGGGGCTGGGGGCCTGCTCCAGCAACAACCCGTATGTTGCGGCGTCCAAGCCGATGCCGCCGGCGCCTGCCCAGGCGGCCAACACCTTTGACGCCAGCGCTTACCCGGCGCCGGTGCGTGATTATGGCGCCTACCGCAACTGGGCCTGGCGCAACGGCCAGTTGCCGGCGGGCTCGGCCTGGGCAGATCCTGCGCAGATCGCCGAAGCCGTCAGTGGCGCCCTCGACCAACGCGGCCTGCGCCCGGTGCATGACCAGCGTGCGCCGGACCTGCTGGTCAGCGCCGATGTGCACCTGGAGAAGCGCTTGCGTCAGGTGCAGGACGATTATGGCTATGGCTACGGTGGCTACAATCGCTATGGCAACGGCTACGGCATGTACAACTCGGTGCCGATTGTGCGCACCTATGAAGTGCAGGTTGTGGTGGTCCGGGTCAACCTGTTCGATGCCCGCACGGGCCAGCCGGTGTGGAGCGCCAGCGCCGAAACGGGCAGCCAGGGTAGCTTGAGTGAACGCGGCGATGCCTTGCGCCAGGCTGTGCAGAAGGCGATGACGGCGTATCCTCCGAGTTAACAGCTATTCTCATCTCAGGTTGGGTTTGCCCTTTGGAGAACTACCATGTTGCGTCGTATCGCTTTGCTCGCTTTTGCCGTGCTGCTGGGCGGTTGCCAGACCAATCAGGTCAACCACGACTTTGACGCCAGCCGCGACTTTGGCGCCTACCGCAGTTGGGCCTGGAAAGACCCGGCGTTGCAATACCGTCCCGATGATCCGCGGATCAAGAGTGACCTTACCGAACAGCGCATCCGCCAGGCGGTGGCCGACCAGCTCGACCAGCGCGGCCTGCGCCCGGTCGCCCCTGGGGCCAAGGCTGACGTGAACGTGCAGGCCTACCTGATCGTCGAAGACCGCCAGCAACAAGTCACCACCAACTACGGCGGCGCCTGGGGCGGCCCGTGGAATGGCTATTGGGGGGCGCCGATGTACAACGAAACGCGCAACGTCACCTATAAGGTCGCCACTCTCCAGATCGACCTGCTGGACGGCAAGGACGGCAAACTGGTGTGGCGCGGCAGCGACGAGCAGATGATGAGCAGCTCGCCAAACCCGCAAGACCGCAGCGCGGCGATCCGGGCGACGGTGACCAAGGTGCTGTCCAACTACCCGCCACGCTAAGTCACGCTCGGCCAGTCCCGATCTGTGTCACAAGTACCGATCAAATGTGGGAGCCGTCGAGCCCCAGCGAGGCCGCGATGGGATCGGCGCGGTGTACCTGTTACACCGCAGCGCCCGCATCGCAGGCAAGCCAGCGCCTACAGGTTCCGTCAGTCGCCAAATATGGCTACTTGCCAGCGTACCTTCCAAGCCTTGTCTACACTGCAGTTCACTACAGGAGAGTAAGCGCTCGGCAGTTCGCCGGCAAAGGAGTGCTCGATGTCTCCCCGACTTCGTTCTGGCCAACGTGGCGCAATCGGTCTGGTGTTCGCCGGGACCTTGGCGTTGGCCCTGGTGTTTCTGTTGCTGGTGGTCGATAGCGGCCGCCTGTACCTTGAAAAACGCAAGCTGCAGGCCGTTGCCGACACCGCCGCCCTTGAAGCCGCCAATCGCGGTGGGCAGTGTTCAGGCAGCACCACCGCTGTTGATTACGCCAAGCAAAACGCCACCCGTAATGGCTTCACCGTCGTCGCCAACGACAACAGCCGCGCGCTGGCGGTGAGCTGTGGGACGTTGTTGACCAATGCGGCCAATGTCCGTGTCTTTACTGTCGATGCAACCAAGAGTGATGCCATTCGTGTGGTAGCGAGCCGTACTGTCTCTACGGGTATTGCCAATGGGGTGTGGAGGTTGTTCAGCGGGACGTACAACGCCAATACCACATTGACGGCTACGGCGGTTGCCGCGCTGGCGCCGCCGGTGGCGCAGTTGACGATTAGAAGTTCGCTTGCCTCTGTCAACACCGCGAAGTCTGATCTTCTTAATTTGGTGGTCGGAGGCATGCTCGGCGGTAACCTCTCGATCACCGCCGCAGGATGGGAGGGCTTGGCCTCGACCGACATTAACCTGCTTAGCTACTTGGATCAGTTGGCCATTCAAGCGCAGGTTACGGCTGGGGACTACACGACACTGCTCGACACCCTGGTGTCACCAACTCAACTGCTCAATGCAGCGGTTACGGTTCTTCAGCAAAATGGAGCTGCGGCTTCGGTTGCGCTTGGGGCTACGAGTGCAATCCAACTGATAGCCAAAAATACGAAAATCCTGAAGTTGGGGGATTTGTTGGACATAGCCAATGGAACGCCCACCGAAGCGCTTAATACCAATGTGCAGTTACTTCAGTTGATCCAAGGCGTGGCTCAGCTTTCCAATAAGAAAAACGCAGTGAGTGTTACAGGGCTGGTCACTATTCCATTGGTTGGCTCTGTATCTATAACGACGAAGGTTATCGAGCCACCGCAGCTTTCAAACATCGGAAATCCACTCAAGGCGAAGCAAGGGCTAGCCACCAATACCGATCAAATTTATGTGCGTACGGCGCAAGTCAGGACGCTGGTATCTATAGATGCTTCGGTGCTCAAGGACGTTAGTTCTATCGTGTCTGGGATCGCGGGATTGACGACGCCTGTCCTCAAGGTAGTTAAAGGAGTATTGAGTCTGGACTTGCCTGCGATACTGGGTGGTGTTCTATGCGTCCTCGCATGCGACCGTACTGATATCGCAATCGCGACCAAGTTGGACATTTATATCGAGGCCGCCAGCTCAGAAAGCCATGTAACGGACTTCAGTTGCGCGACCCCAGCTACGAAGTCTTTGACTGTGCTGGCTCATAGCTCAATTGCCACTCTAGCTATCGGTGATATAGATCCTGCTAAAGCTTTTTCTCCTTCTGTCCCTGTGGACGTCCAACCCATACGGCTGATTGATATCGGTACAAGATATTGTTCACTGTTAGGTGGCTGTAGTGCTACACGCAAAAGTAATGTTGGTGGTGGCTTTCTCTTGAAGGCCGAATCCACTATCGGCGAGCGAACCCAAAGTTTGCTGTATATGCCAGTTGCGGAAATGAATGCGAAGTCTACCTATCAGAGCATCAGCAGTATCGACATCGTCAACAGTCTGGGAGCCACGTTGAGTGGCCTTCAGGTTACCTACAAACCTCCTAGCGGGAGTGCATCGAGTAGCCTGCTTGCAGGTGTTGCAGATAGCTTGGCTTTGGTTGTAAATCTTCTGGTTACGGCAATTCAAGGCCTGCTCTCACCGCTACTCGATCCTATCGTCAATGGCTTGCTCAGCGGCTTGGGTATCAACCTGGGCAACGCCGAAGTCGGCGCCAACCTCACCTGCCATATGGGCCGCGCCTACCTCGTCATCTAACCCCCACCCACCACCGGCAACTCCACACAAAACCGCGCCCCATGTTCACTGTTGACGACGCTCAACCGTCCGCCCATGTTTTCCACAATGCCGTAGCTCACCGACAACCCCAGCCCGGTACCAACACCGATGGGCTTGGTGGTAAAGAACGGTTCGAAAATCCGTTCCAGCAACCGTGCGTCGATCCCGCCGCCGTTATCTTCAATCCAGATCCGTACATGACGGCTGTCGTGTTCGCTGTACAGCGCGATCCAGGGTTGGAAGTCGTGGTTTTTTTCATGTCGGGCCACGAGTGCGTCGCGGGCGTTGACCACCAGGTTGATCAGCACCTGTTCCAATTGGTCGACATGGCCGTTGACCTGCACATTGAAGTCCATGGGGGTGATGCGCAGGTCCACGCCTTTGCCGCGCAGGCCTTCGCCCAGCAGTGACTGGGTACCTTCCACCGCCTGGGCCGGGTCGAAAGGTTGTTGCTCGACCTCCGAGCGGCGGCCGAACACACGCATATGGTCTACCACCCTGGCTGCGCGCTGGACCTGGGCGTCGATGCGCTGGAGTTTTTCCGTCAGGTAATCGATCTGCACGTCGCCGTTGCCCAGGCGCTTGAGCACATTGACGATGGCCATGCGCATCACGTTCAGCGGCTGGTTGATCTCATGGGCCAGGCCGGTGGCCATTTCGCCGAGGGTGGCCATTTTCGCGCTTTGGGTCAGTTGCTGCTGGGAGCGACGCACTTCGGTGTTATCGCGGCCCACGGCCTGGATTTCCTGCAACTGGCCGTGCTCGTCGAACACGCCACGGTCGGACCAGACCCACCACGCATGTTCGCGCCCCGGCAGTTGCAGGCTGATTTCGGCGGTGCTGACGGGAAATTCCGGGCTCAACTGGCTGATGCGTTTTACAAAGGCGTTGCGTTGTTCGGCCGACAGCCATTCGCCCAGGTTGATCCCCGGTAACTGTGCGGGCGTGCATTCCAGGTAGTTGGCCAGGGGCGTGTTGCCGAAAGTCAGGGTCAGGTCCGGGCGATAACGGCAGATCATCGCCGGCGAGTCTTCCACGAGGATCCGGTAGCGCTCCTCGCTTTCCTTGATCTGTTGCGCGGCCAGGGTCGCTTCGGTGACGTCCAGCCACAGGCCGACGGCTTCCACCGGCAAGCCGAGGTCGTCGCGCAAAAGCTTGGCTTCGTCCAACAGCCAGTGGTAATTGCCCTGGCGATCACGCACCCGGTAGCGGCTGCGCACGCTGCCTTCACGCAGCAGTTGCCGGGTGCGTTCGAAGTACACATCGCGGTCGTCGGGGTGTACCCATTCCACGGAGGTGTCGTGGGTGCATTCGGCCAGGGTCCAGCCCAGCAGCGGCAGCAGGCTGTCGCTGAAGAACGCCGGGTGCAGCGCGCCGTTGACGTAGCGCTGGACGTAGATCACCGCCGGGGAGCTGGCGATCAGGTTATCCAGGCGCGCATGGGCGGCGGCGGCCTGCAGTTGTTGGTTCTTGATGTCGCTGATATCGAGCATGAAACCGATCCAGCGCCGCTGGTCGCCGGCACCCAGCACCTGGCCCTGCACGCGGTACCAGATAGGGTTCTGCTTGGCGTCGGTACGCAGCAGGCGCACGCTGGTCAGCAACGGTTTGCTTAGGGTTTGCAGGTCTTGCAGGCGGCTGTTGAGCTCCTGGCGGTCGGCGGGGTGAATCAACTCCAGCCAGTTGCCCAGGGCTTGCCTGGTCGGCGCATCTTCCGGGCTCAGGCTGCGCATCAGTTGTGGTGCCAACAGGATCTCTTCACCGCTGCTCAGCAACTCCCACCAGCCGGTGCCGAGCAGGCCCTGCAAGGCTTCCACGCGCTCCAGCTGCTGGTGATGACGCTGCTCGCGCAGGCGGCTGAGCAAGGGGGCGGCGAGGGCGGCGGCGAGGTTCAGCCAGTCACGCTCGTTGACGTCGGGGTGGCCGCTGTAGAACCCGCACAGCAACCAGGCGGCGACCCCCTGGCTATCGCGATAGGGCACCAGCAAGCCCTCGGCATTGCCAAACACGCTGTACAGGCGTGGGTGCTCACTGCGGCCCTGGAGATGTTTGAGGCTCAGTGGGGTGTTGCCGTTGAGACTGTCCAGGCAGGTGCCGAGGCGTTGCCCCGGCGTCCACAGTTGCGGCGCGTCATGGGCGCTGTGGCTGCTGTAGACCAGCCAGTCCTGATCCTGCTGGTCCAGCAAAACCATGGCCACGCAAGGGATGCGCCAGCGCTGGGCGAGGCTGCGCAGGTGGTCGTTGAACACTTGCGGCAGGCGCGTCAGGCTGCAGACGCGCAGTTGCTCGCTCATCTGGCTGGCAAGTTGATGGTTCTGTTCGCGCTGCTGGGCCAACTGCCGGCCTTGCAGCAGGTCGCTGATATCCAGTAGGCGCAGGATCCAGCCATCGCCATCGGGCTCGACCCAGCCACGGGTATGCAGGATCGTGTCGGCGGCACCTTGGAAATCCAGGTCCAGGCTATTGCGCTGCCAGTCGACGGGCGTGCCTTCGATACTCAGTGCGCCAGGCAGGCACAGCAGGTCGCGCAACAGCGGTTGGGGCTGGGCGCTAAGGTGATGGGCCAGTTGCGGGCGCAGCGCACGGCTGATCTGCAGCACATGGCCTTGCTGGTCCAGGCGCAGGTGCAGGCCGGGGCTAGGCTGGCTGGCTGGGGCTTGCAGGGCCTGGGCGCTGCTGCGGCCGAGCAGCCTGCCGAAGATTTTGTCACCGGAGGTCAAAATTGCAGGCTCGACTGGGCATGCAGTGTCGTTGGCAGCCTGGGCACCGTGCCAATGCCTGGCAGGACAATAAACGGCAGGACATTCTTGAGATTAGCCGAGGGGTAGTTGATTTCGACGGTCAGCACCCCGGCGGTGTAGGTCGGGTTGATATGGCCCGCCTGGAACTGGAAGGTGGCGGGAATCCACTGCAATTGGCTTTGCACGGTCTGGGTCGCCCGCAGTATGAGCGCAGCATTGTAGTTGGGGGTGCTGGGGTCCAACGCCACGCTGCGGCGCACGGCCTCGGCCGTGGCCTGGTTGAACGACTGCAACAGCAACAGCGGCAGGCTGTAGCTGACCATGGCATAGAACACGGCAAAAAAAATCACGAAGACCGCCGCAAACTCGATGGCGACGGCACCTTTTTGCTTTCTAGGGAGGCTGGTTTTCATCACTGCGACTACCCTGACTGCTACTACCTGATATCAGCATAGAATCAATCAGCAAAAAGGGACGGTTTTTACGTGATCCAAGGCCTCGTGGTTTTTGTCTGGTTGGTGGTGTGTGCGGTGCAGGACGTTCGCCAGCGGCAGATTGCCAATCGCCTGACCCTGGGTGCCGTGCTGCTGGCGCTGCTTTACCTGATGTGGAGCGGCTCGACATGGCTGGGGACCTCCAGGGCTGAAGGGGTGTGGGCCTTCTTCCTGGCGCTGCTGTTGACGCTGCCCGGCTACGCCCTCGGGCGCCTGGGCGCCGGTGATGTGAAGCTGCTCGCGGCGTTGGCACTGGCGTCGAATTCGACCTACCTGTTGTGGTCGCTGATCGGTGCCGGCGTGGCGAATGTCGCCTGGCTGATCTATGGGCCGCGGCTGTTACCACTTGTCAGTCAAGGTGTTAGAGCGCGCCTGGGTTATCTGGTGGTAGACCCGTCAAGGAAGCTGCCCTTTGCGCCGTTTCTGTTAGTGGGTTTCACCCTGGCCTGGCTGTGGCTCCATTAGTCGTGGATGCTCTCTATCGCTATGTACATAGTCGGAAAGTACGTCTAAGTTTATTTACACAAGCAAGTAGGAAAGTTCTTCGGAACGGATAGGTCAATCTTTGGCTTGCCAGGCATGGAGTAGCGCGTGAACAAGCTTACGTCTGCAGTAAAAGTGCTCGTGGTCGATGATCAGCCGCTGATCGTGGAAGAGCTTTGCGAGTTTCTCGAAAGCAGCGGTTATCGCTGTGTCCCTTGTGAATCCAGCCAGCAGGCCGTGCAACGCTTCAGCGAGGACCCGCAGATCGGCCTGGTGCTGTGTGACCTGCATATGCCCGACATGGACGGTATCGAGTTGGTGCAGGCACTGCAAAAAATCGCCGGCAAGCAGCGTGCATTCGAAGCCATCATGTTGACCGGTCGCGCCGACAAGCAAGACGTGATCAAGGCCTTGCGCGTGGGTATCTCCGATTACTACCAGAAGCCCATCAACCTCAATGAGTTGCTGGAAGGGTTGCAGCGTCAGGAAGCTGCGCTGGAAGAACGCCACAAGAATCTGCATCTGGGGAATTTGAACCAGAAGCTGCAATACCTTTCAGAATCCATCGACGACTTGTACCAGGACCTGGACAAGGTCCGTCGCGGCCCGGCGGCGCGAGCCGATGGCGAAGGGGCAAGCGAGGAGACCGAGCGCCTGGAGGTGCCGGCGATCTTCAATCAGTTGTCACCGCGGCAACTGGACGTCGCCAGATTGGTGGGCAAGGGCCAGACCAACTACCAGATTGCCTGCGAGCTGGGCATCACCGAGAACACGGTCAAGCTGTACGTGTCCCAGGTGTTGCGCCTGACCCATATGCATAACCGCACCCAACTGGCATTGGCGCTGTCGCCGAGCAGCTCGGCATTGCGCCAGCGGGTGACGGCGCACTGAGGATTACTGATTACTCAGGACATGCACAAAACCAATGTGGGAGCGAGCAAGCCCGCTCCCACATTTTGAGTTGAGGTGTATCCGATAAATTTTCAGTGATTGTCAGGGCGTTTGGTTTATTTGCTGCCACCCGAGCCCCCGCCAGCGCTGTCCTCGTCGAACTTCTCGGGGATCGCGAATTTCTTGCTTTCCAGCAAACGCTGCAGCGCCAGTTCGCGTTCGGCGAACGTTGCCTGTTGCACCGTGGGCGAGGCGGCTTGCCCGCTGACTTGCAGCCCCAGCCAATGCTCGGTTTCCTGCTGGGCCTTGGACGAGGGGCCCGGCTCGATGGCCAGTACCGTCAGGGGCAGGGCCAGCAGCGTCAGGCTGGCGAGGTAATGGAGTTTCATCGTCGGCTCCTTCAAGCGCTTACTTGATTAGTACAGGCGGTGTATCGCTGGCCGCCGCGACCTGATCCTTGGCAACTGGCGCGCCGGCAGCCTTGAGTTTCTCGGCCCGGGCCTGGGCCTCGGTGACCTGCTCGGGGCTCAGGCCCACCTGGCTGGCCAGTTGCGCGGCCTGCCCCCAGTTGTCCTGGTAGATCAACAGGGTCACCAGATTGACGGCGGCCAGTTGGTCGCTCTGCTTGAGCTCCATGGCCGTCATGAACTCAAAACGTGCATCTTCCATTCGGCGTTGGTTGAGGTAGACCACGCCCAGGTCATTGCGGATTTTCTCATCGGTGGGAGCCAGTTGCGCCGCGCGTTGCATATGGGTCAAGGCCTGCGCGTTGTCGCCCCGGGCCGCTGCCAGTTGCCCCAGGCCGTGTTCACCCTCGGCCGCCATGCAGGTGCCCAGCAGGCTGCGGTACAGCGGTTGTGCCTCACTGCGCCCGAGCAGGCGGTAGACCTTGGCCTTGCGCTGGCGCACTTGCGGCAAAGACTCCGGCAGGCTTTGCAGGTTGGCCAGGCTGGCGTGCATTTTCCCTTCATTGGCCATGTCGTCAGCCAGGTTCAACGACAGCTCCTGTTCGGAACTGGGCTTGGCGCAGGCGCCTGGCGACATGAGCGCCGACCACGGTGCCTGGCCGTTGCTGGCACAGCCGCCGAGCAGCAGCAGGCTCAAACCGGTAATCAGTGCTTTCATCGAGCGCTCCTCAAAAACTGCTCAGGGCCCGGGAGATCGCAATGAATGCCGGCCCCCCCAGCACAATCAATAAAGCGGGAAACAGGAAAACCATCATCACCACCGACATCTTGGCCGACATCTTCGAGATGAACTCCTGCAAGCGGGTGAGGCGGCGGTCATCGAGCAGTTGCTTGAGGGCCAGCAGCGACTTCATGGCGCCGCCGCCCTGTTGGATCAGTTGCTGCAAAATGATGCAGGTGTCGGTGAACTCGTCCACGGCCAGCAGCCTGGCGGTCTTGCCCAACTCCTCACTCAGTTCCAGGCCCGAGTCGACCCGGGACAGGATCAACCGCAGTTCCTGGGTCAGCGCGGGCAACAGGCGTTGCGCTTCAACGCTGAGCACGCGCAGGGACTGTTCTACCGCCATGCCCGACTCGAACAGAATGCGCAGCAGCGGGATGAAGGTCGACACCTCGCGGGAGATCTGTTGCTGCCGGGCCTTGGCGGCACTGGCGAGGATGCGCTTGGGGATCAGGTAGCCCAGGCCCAGGCCGAGCAGGGGCGCGATCCACGGGGAGTCGACACCGGGAAAAATCACTTCCTCGCCTATCAGGATCACGCCTGCCAGCACCAATGGCACACCAATCTGGCAGGCGGCGAAGATCGAGCGTTGATTGGCTTTGCGCCAGCCCACACGGTTGAGCAGGATCTGCGTTTCGTTATCCATGCTCACTGAGCGCTGGGCCAGTTGGCTGCTGCCAAACTGGGTGAGCAGGGTACCGAATCGGTCGCCACGCACCAATTGGCCTTGCAGGCGCTGGTTGACCAGGCGCTGGCGACGGCGCTGGGCCATGAGCTGGCCGGCGATCAACACGAGTGCAGCAAGAAACAGCAGGGCACTGATCAACAGGACCATCTCAAATACTCCGCAACATGCGCCACATCGTCAGGCAGCCCAGCACCTGCATGGTGAGTGCGGCCAGCAGCATGTAGCGGCCGCTGTCGTCGTTCCACATGGTCAGCAGGTAGCCGGGGTTGATCATCATGAAATAGCCCACCATCGCAATCGGCATGCCGGCCAGCACGAAGGCAGTGACGCGCGTCTCGCCGGTCATGGCACGCAATTGCCGGGCGCCTTGTTCCCGTTCGCGGATGACCTTGATCAGGTTCTCCAGCAAGTCACTGGCGTTGCCGCCATAGCGGTGGTTGACCTTGAGCCCCAGGGCAAGCATGCGGAACTCGTCCTGCTCGTAGAATTCGGCGAAGTCACTGGCGGCCTCGGGCAGGCTGACCCCCAATTGCACGTTGCGCTGGATACGCCCCATGGCGGGCTTCAAGGGCTCCTCGGTGCTGTCGATGGCCCCCAGCAAGGCGTCGGCCAGGGTGCGTCCGGACTTCAGGCTGCGCACCGTATGGTCGAGCACTTGTGGCAGTTGCTCGACCATCCGCTTTACCCGCCGCCGATAGCGCCAGGCGATGTACAGCCGCAGTATCAAGGGCGGCAGCACAACCATTGCGGCCAACCCGAGCCAGCTCCACACCAGAAAGCCCAGCACCGCGCCCAACACCCAGCAGGTCACCCACAGGCCCAGGCTGTCGGTGGGCTTGCCCAGGCCCGCACGCTGGAACATGCGCTCCAGGGCGACCCAATGGCCACGCTCTTCGGCCAGCAGCGGCTGCCCTTCGGCGAGTCGCTCCAGGACCCGATCGGTTTCCGCCTGGCGCAGGCCACTGAGGAACAGGTGCACCGACACGCCAATCAGGATCACGCAACTGAACATCAGGATGGCGCCGGTCATGATGACGCTCCTATAGCGGCAGGGCCGACTCGCGGCGCAGTTTGTCACCCGCCGGGTTGACCGCCTCACGCAGGAAGCCAAAGCCGGTGCGCCGGTCATGCCGGAACAAGGTGTTGGTGACATACACGTCGTCGCGCACCCCCACCACTTCCACCACTTCACTGACACAGCGTCGGCCATCGGGCAGTCGGGTCAGCTGGATCACCACATCCAGCGCTGCGCAAATCATCTGGCGCAGGGTCTTTTCCGCCACCACACGACCGGTCAGGCCTACCAGGGTTTCCAGGCGCAACAGGGCATCCTGGGCATTGTTGGCGTGCACGGTACTCATGGAACCGTCGTGGCCGGTGTTCATCGCAGTCATCACATCCAGCACTTCCACGCCACGGATCTCGCCGAGGATGATGCGGTCCGGGCGCATCCGCAGGGCGTTGCGGATCAGGTCGCTGGCCTTCACTTCACCGTGGCCCTCGGCATTCGGCGGGCGGGTTTCCAGGCGTACGACGTGGGGATGGCCCAGTTGCAGTTCGGCCACGTCTTCGATGGTCACCAGGCGCTCGTGGGGGTTGATCAACTGGCTGAGGATGTTCAGCAGAGTGGTCTTGCCGGTGCCGGTACCGCCGCTGATCAGGATGTTGCAGCGCTTGCCCACTGCCTCCTGGAAAAACTCGAAGATCGATTGGTCGATGGTCTGCATCGCCACCAGGTCGCTGCTCTTGAGCATGTCCTTGCGAAACTTTCGAATCGACAGGCACGGACCGTCCAGGGCAATCGGCGGGATGATTGCGTTGACCCGGCTGCCGTCGGGCAGCCTGGCATCGACCATTGGTGACGACTCATCCAGGCGCCGGCCCAGTGGCGCGAGGATGCGCTGCATGACCCGCTCCACATGATGGGCGTCGATAAAGCGCAGATCGCTCTGGTGCAACAGGCCGTCGCGCTCGACAAATACCCGGTGCGGGCCGTTGACCAGAATCTCGGTCACCGAGGGGTCGCGCAGCAGCACTTCCAGCGGCCCGAAGCCGGTCAGTTCATCGACGATTTCTTCGGCCAGGCGCTCCATTTCATAGCGGGAAATCGCCAGGTGCATGCGTGTGATGTATTCGGACACCTTGTCGATGACAAATTGCGCCAGGGATTGGCGTGAGCCTTCCAGCAGGTTTTTCCCCGACTCTTCGATGGCATCGATGATGTAGCGGTGCAGCACCAGTTTCAGGCCGTCGTGATCCACGGTGCTGTTAAGCCCCCGAGCGGGTGCGCCGAAGAGTTTTTCGCCGCTCATTTGGCGGTCCCCAGCAGCCGTTCGAACCAACGGGTGGAGGGTTTTTCCAGGCCTTCGGTACGCTTGGCCAGGCGTTCGCCCAAGGCTTTCAGAGTCTGCGTCAGGGGCTCCCGGGGGGCCAGGCTGAATAAGGTTTGCCCCTGGTTCTTGGCGTTCAGGCGCACCTCGGGGCTGAACGGCAAAACCGCGATGGCTTCCAGGCCGAAGCTATTTTCCAATGCCTCTTTATCCGGCGCGGCACCTTTGAGGTAGCGGTCCACCAGCAGCTTGGCATGATCAAGCTTCATGCCTTTTTCCCGCCACTGATTGAGGACTGCCAGGTTGCGCCGGCAGTCGAGGACGTTCTGGTCGGTACACCACAAGAGCTTGTCGCAATGGCTGACAAACGTGCGCAAGGCTTCGCTGTCGCGCTGGCCGGTGAGGTTCACCACGATGTGCTGGAAGTGTTGGCGTAGGGCACTGAGCAACATGTACAGCTCGGCGGCGCTGGTCATTTCCAGCGGCTCGTCGCTTTCGGTATAGGCGAGGATGCGCAGGCCACCGTCGGTGGCGGTGAACGCGCTGTTGATCAGGGTCGTGTCCAGGCGGCGCAGGTGGCGCAGGGCATCGCCAAAGTTGAATGAGCTTTCCAGGCCCAGCAGCGCCAGGCTGTCGCCACGGGGCAGGCCCAGGTCCAGCAGCAAGGTCTGTTGACCGCTCTTTTGCACCACCATCGCCAGGTGGCTGGCGAGCAGGGCGCCGTCGGCATTGCCCTGGGTGCCATACAGCACAGTGAGGCCGCCCAGGTGTGCGTTGTGAGCGACCGGGGGCAGGCGCTTGCTCAGGCGTCGCACCAGGCCGGCGACTTCGCTGGAGCGTGAACCGTAGGCGACAAAATCCCGCGCGCCGGCACGCATGGCGTTGAGCACCAGTTGATTGTCCATGCCGTCACCGAGGGCGACGATAGCCAGCATCGGCTTGGCTTCCAGGGCGCCCTCGATCAAGGCGCTCTGGGCCACCACATGCTCGCGGTCCAGGCCCACGAACACCAGGTTGGCGAAGGTCACGTCCACCAGGGCCAACAGTTCGTCGAGGCTGCCACCACCGGCACTGACCACTTGGCCCAGGGGCGCGAGGGCGCCTTGCAGCCATTCCAGGTCGGTGGTGTTGCGGGTGATTGCCAGGAACGTCTGGCTCAGGCTATCGCTCATTGGGAAAGTCCTGTGCGTCGGTCGAAGTTGCCGTTTTCCAGGAAGTACAGGCGATACCAGTTGGGGTCGTAGTTGCGCAGTTTTTCCCCGGGCAGGGACGGCAGGCGTGCGTTGGCGGCCAGGGGCTGGACCAAGTGCGGGGTGACGATCATCAGCAGCTCTTTTTCCTCGCGGCTGACGTTGCTGTCGCGGAAAAACGCACCGAGGATCGGGATATCGCCCAGGCCTGGAAACTTGCTGATGGTGGAACGGTTGTTATTACTGATCAGGCCGCTGATCACAAAACTTTCGCCGTCGGCCAAAGACACCGTGGTGTCGGTACGGCGCACGGTCAGGGCCGGCACCTGGATGCCTTCTACCTGCAAGGCGTTGGCGTAATCCAGTTCGCTGACTTCCGGCGCCACCTTGAGGGAAATCCGCGTGCGGTCGATCACGGTGGGGGTCAACGTCAGGCGGATGCCGAACTCTTTGTACTCGATGGAAATCGTATCGCTGCCGGTACTGGGCACCGGGATCGGTACTTCGCCGCCGGCGAGAAAGGTCGCGCTGTGCCCGCTCATGGCAACCAGGCTCGGCCGCGCCAGGGTATAGGCAAAGCCGCTGCGTTCCAGGGCATTGATCAGCGCCGAAAACCGCCCGCCGCCGATGCCGATGTTAAAGGTGTTGTTGTCCAGCGGCAGGCTCATGCCCGCTGTACGCGGGCTGCCGAACAGGAAGTTGCCAGTGCCGCCAAAGATTGATGTGCTGGCCTCCTTGAGCTTGGTGCGGCTGACTTCGACAAAGCGGATATCGGTCTGCACCTGGCTCGGCAGGGACGGGTCGTCGGAGGGCGACAGGGCCTGGCTGGTCAGGCTTGAACTGGCTTTGCCCTTGACGAACACCATGCTCTGGCGCGGGGCGCTGGAACAGCGAGTCCAGACCATCAG
The DNA here is from genome assembly GCF_900004755.1 of Pseudomonas sp. 25 R 14. Classification (NCBI taxonomy): domain Bacteria; kingdom Pseudomonadati; phylum Pseudomonadota; class Gammaproteobacteria; order Pseudomonadales; family Pseudomonadaceae; genus Pseudomonas; species Pseudomonas sp. 25 R 14. The sequence goes on from NZ_CVTS01000013.1 coordinate 33,336, forward strand.
GCTGGTGGCACCAGAAGCAACGCCGGTGAGCAGGAAGCTGCGGTCACCGTTGAGGTGCACATCGGCGATTTTCGGGTCGCCGATGGCCAAGCGGGTAATTGCCACCGGTGATTGCAGGGTTTGCTGCAAGCCTTCGCCGACCTCGACCACGGCCGGCAGGGCGCCCAGGTTGCTGCAACTGTCCGAGGCCGCAAACGCCAGGCCGACAGGCAGGCTGGACAGCATCAGTGCCCAGGCCATTTGAGTGAACACAGGTGCTAAACGTTGGTGCATTCAAGGCATCCTTGTTCAATCAGGGATTTTGTTGGGTCGCTTGGTTACCGCGTATGACCTCGATGCCGGAGCGCCTGGATTCGTTGGTGGCCCCGGCTTGTGCAACTCTTTTCGGCGCGGCGACCATGGCCAGTTGAGTGAACTGGTACAGGTCGCGATTGGCGCTTTGCAGATTGGCCGACGCCTCGTTATCCCCGGCCCAGTACTGGCTCAGCAACTGTTCATCGGCACTGCGTACGGCCAGGCGCAAGGCGCCGACGCTGGTGGCCAGCATCAGGCGGCTCATCAACTGTTCCGGCACCGCCAACACCACGGTGCGTGGCGGGTTTGCCTGGCGTTGTACCTGACGGGCTTTTTCTTCATCGGTGGTGGGCGGCGCCACGGCGGGCTTGCCATCGTTGGTCGGGCCGAGGTTATCGCCCACGCTGAGCAGGCGCAGGGCCGGCACGATGATCTGGGACGTGGGCTCAGGGTTAGCGCCTTCCGAGCGCAGGAACAGCAGCACATCCACATAATCACCTGGGCTCAACTGGCCAGCCGCGCCGATGACCTCATCGACGGCCACTGCCAGGGCGCGCTCGTCAGGGCGGATCATGCGGGCCAGCGGGCCACCGGCATTGAAGCTGGAGTTATCCAGCCAGGTGCCGGCACTCAGGGCTCTCAAGGGTGTGCGGCCGATGGCCTGGTCGAGGCTGGTCAAACTACCGGCGGGTGCGGTGCGCAGTCTTTCCAGGGTCAGGTCAGCAGCGGTGAGGGCAACATACGGCGGTACATCATGGGCCAGGACCACTACCGATTGACGGGTCTGGTCTTCGACGGCGGCGACGGTTTTTTCCACAGAAACGCCAGATGGCGCAGGCTCGGCAGCCGGCTCAGGCGGACGACTCAGCACCAGTCCCCAATAACCCGCGAACAGCGCGCCGATTAATAACAACCCGGCCAGGATCATGCTGACACGACTGTTCATGAAGGCTCTCCCTTTCCTGTTGCACCACGCGCCCGTCTTTCCCAACGAGTTGATTTCGCAACCAGGCAGCTATGAACATCTAACGATTTCGTTATTTGAAGGTAGCCGAGCTAGGACAAAATGCCATTACCGACCATGATTTATTTTGGAACTATCGACATGCGCCCTGAAAACACGGGTTTATGACGCCAGTTTTACGACTAATACTTTGTGATTAATCAGTTCTTACAGTTGTTGAGGTGGGGTTTGTTGACAATGCTCTAGTGGCACGCAGCAATCACCGTGCAGCACTGCGAGATCTGCGCACGTAAGCGCAAAGGAGAAGTCATATGTTCCTTACCTTCATGATGAAGCTCTACGTCCAGCTCCAACTGCTCTTTCACCGCAAGGAAGGCGCCACAGCGATTGAGTATGTGATCCTCGTGGCCGTTATTGCCCTTGTCGTGCTGGCAGCGGGGAAATTGCTTGGGCCTCAGATCGCGGCCATGTTCGCTAAAGTCGGGGCAGCCCTGACCTGATTGGCAACAGTGCTTTGAGCAAGCCCATCAGTGATTGTTTCGCAAGGTATTGCTCATGAACGCCGTTGTTGCGAGCCGCCAACAGATCCTGTTGGTGGATGACGAAGAAGATGCCCTCGTAGAACTGGCGGAGTCGCTGGAAAACGAGGGCTTCGTTTGTTTCTGCGCCACCTCCGTCACGGACGCGTTGCAGGAACTGACACTGCATCCTGATATCGGGCTGGTCATCACCGACCTGCGCATGCCTGAGGAAAGCGGGATTTCCCTGATCAAGCGCTTGCGTGAGCACACCTCACGCCAGCATCTGCCCGTGATTGTCATGTCCGGTCATGCCGAAATGGATGATGTCAGTGACATGTTGCGGTTGCAGGTCCTGGACCTGTTTCGCAAACCCATCTACCTGGTTCGATTGATCGACACCCTAAACAATCTGTTTCCCAGGGCGTAGGGAGCAGTTGGCCAGTCCGTAGCGCCCAGTTGAGGAGATATTTTATGTTGCTTGCCTTGCTGATGAGGATTTGTGCGTGGTCGATGCTGTTCTTGCGCCGGCGGGAGGGTGCGACGGCTATCGAATATGTGATTTTGATTGTGGTGATTGCGTTGGTGGTGCTGGCGGCCGGGAAGTTGCTGGGGCCGCAGATCACTACGTTCTTTGGCAAGGTGGGGGATGCGTTGACCTGAGTGCATACCCGTTGCTGCTGTAACGACGGCTATTGGTTGCGCTTTTACAGCGGCTCACTAAGTAAACAAAATCAAAGTGCGAAGCTGCTTACCTGTGGGAGCGGGCTTGCTCGCGATGGCGTCAGTTAGAGCGCCGCAGAGTGTCAGATACCCAACGTCACCGTTAACGACCATCGCGAGCAAGCTCGCTCCCACAAGGGGAGCGAGTTTGGTCTTGGGCGGCCCCCCCCAAAAAAATCCAAGCCCCCTACAGTTGATAGCTAAAACTCAACGTATACCGCGGCCGCCGGTTAAAACTGTCCAACGCCATATCCGACATCGGCTTGGCCGCCTCCAACGCAATGTTGTAGTACTTGGCATCGCCAAAACGCAGGCCGACGGCCGCAGAAGACATGTCGCTGCCCTTCACCGGCAGGTTGTTGAACCAGGCCTTGGCACGGTCGAGCACGATGTAAGGCTGCACGATCCTGACCCAGTCCCCCGCCCGGTTGTAGCTGTAGTTGACCTCGTAGGCCACGCCCCAGCCCTTGTCGCCCGAGCCCTGGTCATCGGGATAACCGCGCCCGAAGTTCTGCCCACCGAATACCGCACGTTCGCTGTCGGGCAGAGTGTCGTCGCTCCAGTACAGCGCCGCCGAAAGAACGCCTTGCCAGTTGTCGAAGAACTTGTCGCTCTGCACCCCGGACAGGCGCAGGCGGAAGAAGTCCAGGTCCGACTTTATTCCTTCCAGGTCACTGCGCGTATTGGCGCCCAGGCCGTCGATACCTTGGTACAGGCCGGCGCTGAGGATGCGCAGTTGGCGGTTGTCGGCTTTACGCCAATCCCCTTCGAAGGCCAGCGCACGCAGGTCGGTTTCCACATCGAAGCGTTGCGGGTAACCGACCAGTTGATAGCGGGTCCTGTCGTTCACCCCGTAGAAGCGTGTACCAACGGTCAGCGACTCGCTGGGCGAGGCGATCAGCGGATGGCTCAGGCCGATGGAGAAGCGGTCGTTCTCCCGATGCGGCTTGAGTGAGAAGCCGCCGTCCAGGCGGATGTGGGTGCTCGGGTCGCTGCGATAGCGCGCGCCATACAGGCTCAGTTGCGTGCCTTCGGCATTGATGAACTGGCTGTAGTCGAGGCGGTAGTAATGCTCTTTGTCCTCCCCCGGCGGGAACAGCCCGCTGAGGCTCACTTGTTCGCCCATCGAGGTGTGGGAATTGCTGGTGCCGGCGATCAAGGCTTGCAGGCCGCCGCGACTGTCGTCGGTCATGCTCATGCTGCTGGTAAACGGTTTGCGGCTGGCCTGGATATTCATATGCGCGGCACCATCGGTGGTGCCCGGTGGCGGTACCTGCGCTTGCAGGGTGACGCCGGGAATACGCCCCATCAACGTGGTGTAGCGTTCGAAGGTCTTGCGGGTCAGTGGGCGTTCGGCCAGGAGCTTTTGTGCCAGTTTGTCGACGTAGGCCGAGACCGAGCCAATGTCGCCTTGCACCTGGTAGTCCTTGATATAGCCCTCGACCAACACCACGCGCACCAGGCCCTGTTCGAAGCGCTGGTCGGGCAGGAAAGCGTAGGACAACAGGTAACCATCCTGTTGATAACGTCGGGTGATGCTGCGGGTGGCTTCGATCAGTTGCGCGAGGTTGGTTTCGTGGCCAATCAACGGCTCGAACACCTGGGCGACTTCCTGGAGCGGGTACACCGTGCCGCCGTCGATCTGCAGCTTGCGGATGGTGACCTTGGTGTCCATCAGCAACGGCTGGGCTTGTGCGGCCGGGGTCTGCGGCAGTTGGGTCTGTGGGGTCACCGGGCGGTAGGCGTCGGCCGGCAGGTTGGGCACGGGGAGGTTGCGGATGGTGTCGTTGCTGTTGAGGAAGCTGGGTAGGGTCTCGGCGTGGACGTAAGCGCTGAGGGTGAGCAATAACAACGGCGTCAAAACGCGCATAGGACACTCCATGGTCAAAACTGCAGCAGCATTTCGCTGGTTTCCGCCGGGCTCTGGGGCGCGGTTCGGGGGCTTTCACTGGCTGGCTGACAGCCAATAAAAAAGACGAGAGATCCATTGGAGTCTCTCGTCTCAACCAAGCGTAGGCGCTGTAGGGGAGGCCGTCTAATGGGCCAGGTGCAATTCTCTTATTTACCGGTCAGGCCGTTGAGCAGACCGCCGACGCCTACGGTGCCGCTGGTGCTGCCAGTGGCGGTGGCGCCGATGTTCAAGTTGCCGAGCAGACCACCTGTTGTACCCGTGCCACCGGTGACTGCGCCGCCCAGTGAGGTGACAACCCCACCGACTGTGTTGACGGTTTGCCCCAGGGTATTGGTGATGGGGTTGGCATTGGTGGCCGTGATGCTGGTGCCGATACTGCTGACCGCCCCGCCCACTTGAGTCACCAGGCCGTTAACCGGTGCACCGATGCCGGTGGTGGTACCGATATTTTGGGTCAGGCTGCTGACACCCGAAGTCACAGGGTTCAGCGCGGCGCCCACATTGCTGGCCAGGCCTGCAATCGGTGCGGTGGCCGCTGTGTTGGCGACGCCGTTGCCACCGATCACTGTGCCAAGCGAAGCCACTGTGTTACCCAGTGCACCGCCTGCCACACCACCCGCACTGACGGTGCCGTTGGTGTTGCCAGCATTCAGACCGTTGCCGACGTTGGCCACCAGGCCACCTACCAGTTCAGGCAGGCCGGATGCTGGGGCGCTGCCACTGCCAGTCCCGGCAGAAGGCGAAACCAGGCCACCGGAAGTGCCTGCTACGGCACCTACACCGCCGAGCACACTGCCCACGATGCCAGTGACAGGGTTGCCAGTACCACCAGCACCAGACACTTGACCACTCAGGCCGGTGACGGTTGAGCCGACTTTATCCAGCAGGCCATTGACCGGGGCACCCAGGCCGGTGGCTTTACCGAGATTGCCCGTGGTGTTTTCAACCAGCGAGACCACCGGTACCAGTACTTTGCCGCCCAGGGTGTTGGTGACCGATCCCAGGGGACCCGTAGTGCTGGCAGTGCTCAAGGTGTCACCGAGCATGGTGACGGCCTGGCCTACTTTGTCTACCACGCCACCGACAGTGCCGCCGACACCACCGGTAAGGCCGCCGACGACAGGGATGCCACCCAAGGTGGTGGACAACGATTTGCCAGTGGTCGAAACACCACCGCCCAGATCGGCGACAGCGTTGCCCACACCGGCCACGGTAATGCCCAGGGAGTTGCTGTTAGTGCCCAGGGAACCCAGGCCATCCGTCAAGCCATCGCTGACGCTGCCTACCGCCGTGCCGACGCTGGTCACCAAGCCACCGGCTGTAGTGCCGACGACGGGAACGCCGCCCACGGTTGTGCCGATGCCACCGATAGCTGTGCCTACGTTGCCGAGGGTGTCGCCCAGGTTGGCTGCGATTTGACCGGTTACCAAGGGGCTGGTGGTTGAGCCGGTGCCGCCACCTGTGCCGCCGCCAGTACCACCGCCGGTTCCGCCACCTGTGCCACC
>NZ_CVTS01000005.1:0-116121 GCF_900004755.1 Pseudomonas sp. 25 R 14
CAGGCTCAGGCCGGCAAACCAGAAGCCCAGTGCGGCGCCGGGCAGGATGCCGTGGGCCACCGCATCGCCGATCAGGCTCATGCGCCGCAGGATCAGGAACACCCCCAGCGGCGCGGTGCTACAGGCCAGCAGCAGGCCGCCGAGCAGGGCGCGGCGCATGAACACGAAGTCGCTGAAGGGCATCCACAGTTGGGCGGTGAGGTGCATCAGGCGACCTGCATCTGCGGTTGTTGCAGGATCAGTGCGGTGCTCGGCGCGAGCACGCAACCGCTGCTTTTGATCTGCAACGCCTGTGGCAGATGTTGGCGGACAGCGGCCAGGTCATGGCAGACCACCAGCAAGGTGCGTCCTTCGGCATGCCAGGCGTGGATATGTTTCCACAGCAGCGCCTGGCCTTGTTCATCCAGTGCGGCATGGGGCTCATCCAGCAACAACACCGGCGCTTCGGCCAGGCTGAGGCGGGCGAGTAGGGCGCGTTGCAGTTCACCTCCGGACAGGGCCATCAAGGGGCGCTGTTCCAGGCCGTTGAGGCACCAGTCCTCCAGCACGGCTTGCAGACGTTGGCTGCGTTGTTGCGGGGAGTGTTTTGTCGCCCAGAAACCGGCAATCACCAGTTCTTGAAGGCTGATAGGAAACTGCCGGTCCAGATATTGTTGCTGTGGCAGGAAAGACAGCCCGCCGCGCCGTGGAACGTCCAACGTGACCTTGCCCGCCAGGGGCTTCTGCAGGCCGGCGATGACTTTCAACAAACTGCTTTTACCCGACCCGTTTGCGCCGATCACCCCGGTCAGGCTGCCTTTGTCCAGTTCGATATCAATGGCCGGTGTCAGCGGTTGGCCCGGAGCGCCCCAGCGCAAGGCATTGCAACGGATCACGCGCGAGCCCTCGTCCAACGGCTTTCGGCCACGGCGTCGTGGGCGTGCAAGCTTTCGGCGTGGATGACTTTGAGGTGAAAGGCTTGCACGGCGTCCGAGCGTTGCAGCGCCAGGTTCAGGCGGCGGGCGGCGTCTTCACAGAACATCAGGTTCTGCCCGTTGGCCAAGGCGAAGGCTTGTTCATCGGCCCGTTTGACCGCGGTTTGTACGGCTGTGCCAAGGGCGGCTTCGGCCTGGTCGATCAACTCAGTCAGTGGCAGCGAGGGTTGCCCAGGTTGCAGATCAACCCGCAAGTGCGCAGTGCTGCGCTGGCTGTGCGGTGTGGCGATGATCCCTTTGGCGCTGCCAAGCCAGGCCAACACGTCTTCGTGTTGCAACGACGTGTTAGCGAAGTCATCGATAAATTGCTGCTGAATCAACTGCCTGGCGAGGGCAGCCGAGCACGGGCAGGTTGAGGAATAACTAACGTCAATTTTTAGTTCCACGTGGAACATCTGCTTTTCCAGGCGTGCTTCGATGCTCACCGGATAGCTCTTCCAACCGGCTAATGGGCTGACCAGCGCAGGACGTTTAAGCAACAAGTCGGTATGAATCCGCAGGTACGCACTGTTCGACAAGCCTTCATGGCTATCGAGAAAACGCTGTAGCACCTGGCGCAGCAGCGCCGGTTGCAGGTCTTGTGACTCAAGCATTTCCAGCGCCAGGTATAAGCGCGACATATGAATGCCGCGCGCCTCGCCATCGTCCAGGCTTACTCCTGCATCGGCCTTGGCGCTCAAACGTTGGCCGTCGATCAGGATGGGCAGGGCAATGCCACACATGCCCACCCAGTCGAGTGGCAAGGCTTGGCGAGAAGCCTGCGCGGCGATATCCGGCAGAGTCAGCGCATTCATAAGCAGGTCCATCGTTGGATATAAACTGACATGTTATAGTATAACAATTCAGTCGACGATTATTTTTCTGCGGTGAATGTCATGCACAGACGTCAACTCCTTAGCCTGCTGCTGGCCAGCTCCGTGTTTACTTTGCCTTTTGCGCTGCATGCGACGCAGATCCGCAATGCGCGCCTGTGGCGTTCCAATGACAAGCTGCGGTTGGTGTTCGATCTCAGCGGCCCGGTGAGCTACAAGACCTTTTCCCTGAGCGCGCCCGAGCGGCTGATCATCGACTTGAGCGGCGCGGGCCTGAGCGGTGATTTCAGCCAATTGGCACTGGCCAACAGTGGCATTACCGCGATTCGCTCCGGGCGCCAGGGTACGGGCGACACCCGAATCGTCCTCGACCTGGCCCAACCGATGCAGCTCAACAGCTTTGTCCTGCCGCCGCAGGATGGGCAGGGGCATCGCCTGGTGCTGGACCTGAGCAGCAGCGCCCGCCAAGCGTCGGTGGAGAAAGCGCATCCGAAGCGCGACATTATCGTTGTGGTCGACCCTGGCCACGGTGGCAAGGACCCCGGTGCTGTTGGCGCCAAAGGTGAGCGGGAAAAGGATGTGGTCCTGGCCATCTCCCAGTTGCTGGCCAAGCGGCTCAAGCGCGAGAAGGGCTTTACCGTAAAGCTGGTACGCAACGATGATTTCTTCGTACCGCTGCGCAAACGGGTGGAGATCGCCCGGCGCTACAAGGCCGATATGTTTATCTCGGTTCACGCAGATGCGGCGCCACGGCTGACGGCGTCGGGGGCTTCGGTGTATGCCTTGTCCGAAGGCGGTGCCACGTCGGCAACGGCGCGCTTCATGGCGCAGCGGGAAAACGGCGCCGACCTGTTGGGCGCCACCAGCCTGCTCAACCTCAAGGACAAGGACCCGATGCTCGCCGGGGTCATCCTCGATATGTCGATGAGTGCCACCCTGGCCGCCAGCCTGCAACTGGGCAATACCGTACTGGGCAGCCTGGCGGGCATCACCACGTTGCATCAAAAGCGTGTGGAGCAGGCGGGGTTCGCGGTTCTCAAGTCGCCGGACGTGCCGTCGATCCTGGTGGAAACCGGCTTTATCTCCAATGTCCGTGACAGCCAGCGGCTGGTCACTGCGCGTCATCAACAGGCAATCGCGGATGGCCTGTTTGAAGGGTTGCAGCGCTACTTCCAGAAAAACCCACCGATCAACAGTTACATGGCCTGGGCCCAGCAGCAGAAGAACGGCCAGGCCTAGCAGCCGGTGATGCGGCTACACGTGAACTTGGCGCTGGCGCCGCCGGAGCTGGAAAACCGGTTGATCGTGGTCCAGCCCACGCGCTGCGTGTAGCCAACCCATGCCTCACCATCGGAGGCCAGCCCGGTAAAAAACGTCAACTGGCCATAACGGCTGTTGGTCTGGGCCCAGTAGCGCTTGCCGATCACCTCGAACCCGCGCAAATAGGTGGTGCTGCCCACGGTGGCGACGCTGTACGCGTTGCCCTGGGCATCGACGCAGGCCAACAGGGTGGCGCTGCGGGTGCAGGTGGCCAATTGGCTCGGCACTTGCGCGCTGACCTGGTTCGCGACCAGCAGCAACATGCCGCACAACAGGTATTTCATAAGGCTTCTCGGGGCATGGACGGGCTCAAGGATTGCGCCCTTCGTCGCGTCAGGCAAGCGGGGATTAGCTTATTTGCATTGTTATACTATAACATTAAAGCGAAGCCTGACCCGTGAACCGACCTGATGACTGAACAAGACCTGCTTGCCCAATCGCCCGCCGATTACATGAGCGAGCCCCAGCAAACCTTTTTCCGCCAGTTACTGCTGGCCCAGCGCGCTGACTTGCAAGCGCGCATCGACGCCGAGTTCATGGTGCTGCGCGAGCAGGAACCCAACAGCGACCCCGCCGATGTCGGCAGCGCCGAAGAACAGCGCCAATGGCAACTGCGCCTGCTGGAGCGAGAAAAGAAGCTGTTGGACAAGATCGACGAAGCCCTGGAGCTCCTGGCCCGCGGTGAATACGGCTGGTGCCGCGAAACGGGCGAGCCGATTGGCCTCAAGCGCCTGTTGCTGCGGCCTACAGCGACCCTGTGTATCGAAGCCAAAGAACGTGAAGAGCTGCGCGAACGCCATCAACGGGCGATTTGACCGGCCACCCTGATGAGGAACACCTGATGACCGACCGTCTACCCGTTACCGTGCTGTCCGGATTTCTCGGCGCCGGCAAAAGCACCCTGCTCAATTACGTCCTGCGCAACCGCGAGAACCTGCGGGTGGCGGTGATCGTCAACGACATGAGCGAGATCAACATTGATGGTGGCGAGGTCCAGCGCGACGTCAGCCTCAACCGCTCGGAAGAAAAACTGGTCGAGATGAGCAACGGCTGCATCTGCTGCACCTTGCGTGAAGACTTACTGATTGAGGTCACAAAGCTCGCCAGGGATGGCCGGTTCGATTACTTGTTGATTGAGTCCACCGGCATTTCCGAGCCGCTGCCAGTGGCCGAAACCTTCACCTTTCGCGATGAAAACGGTCAGAGCCTGGCGGATATTGCGCGCCTGGACACCATGGTTACGGTGGTCGACGGCATGAACTTCCTGCTCGATTACCAGGCGGCCGAAAGCCTGGCGTCCCGTGGCGAAACCCTGGGTGAGGAGGACGAGCGTTCTATCACTGACTTGCTGATCGAACAGATCGAGTTTGCCGACGTCATCCTGATCAGCAAGATCGACCTGATCAGCAGCCACGAACGTGAAGAACTGGTGGCCATCCTTGAGCGCCTGAATGCCCAGGCGCGCATCATTCCCATGGTCATGGGCGAAGTGCCGTTGGCCGAGATCCTCAACACCGGGCGTTTCGACTTCGAGCGCGCGGCCCAGGCGCCGGGCTGGTTGCAAGAGTTGCGCGGTGAACATGTGCCGGAGACCGAGGAATATGGCATTGCCTCCACGGCCTATCGGGCGCGTCGGCCATTCCACCCGCAACGGTTTTTCGACTTTATCGACCGCCCGTGGACCAACGGCAAACTGCTGCGCTCCAAGGGGTTTTTCTGGCTGGCCAGCAAGCACCGCGACGCCGGCAGTTGGTCCCAGGCCGGCGGCTTGATGCGCCATGGTTTTGCCGGTCGCTGGTGGCGCTTCGTGCCCAAGAGCCAATGGCCTGAGGACCAGGAAAGCGTTGCGGCGATCATGGGCAACTGGCAGTTGAGTACTGGCGATTGCCGCCAGGAACTGGTGTTTATCGGGCAGAACATCGATTTTGCGCAACTGCGTGTTGAGCTGGACGCGTGCCTGCTGACCGATGAAGAAATGGCCCTGGGCGTCGAAGGTTGGCGCCATATGGTCGACCCTTTTGGCCCTTGGTACGAGGAGGCAGCCGCCTGATGCTGGCACCTGTGATTCAACTGCGCCCGGTGATTCGCCAGACCCGTGGGGAAACCCCGCTGGCCCTCGCCGACATCCTGGACAACGGTGTGAACCTGGCGCTGTGGCAGCGCCAGTTGCCGCTGCATATTGCCGAGTTTGGCGCCTTGCTGGTCTCGCTGAACGAGCCGCTTGCCGAGTCGCTGGTGGTGGAGTTGGACAGCGAAGAGGCTGAGCCCAACTTGCTGGGCCTGGCCGCAGGCTGTCGTGATCTGGAAGGCTACGACGGGTTTATCGCCGATGTGGCGTGGCTGGTCAGCGCCTTTGCCTGCCTGTTGGGGGCCAAGCGCATCGGCGTGCGGCTGAGGCTGCTGGATAAGGCCATGTGCCCGCGTTTTCATGTCGATCATGTGCCGGTGCGCTTGATCACCACCTACGCCGGCATCGGCAGTCAGTGGCTGCGCGAAGGGGTGATGGACCGCCGCCAGTTGAGCCAGGCAGACGCGGAACCCAGCGAGCGCATCGAGCAGATCCACTGTGGTGAGGTTGCCCTGCTCAAAGGCGAAAAGTGGCGCGGTAATGAAGGCTACGGCTTGATTCATCGCTCGCCGGCGCTGGCCGCCAACGAGCGACGGCTGATTCTGACGCTGGATTGGTTGGCATAACCGGGTAGGATCAAGCCTCTCTACACGGTCAGAATAATGTCCAGCATGCTGCAAAATATTCCCACTCATGTGATTGCCGGGCCTTTGGGCGCCGGCAAGACCAGCCTGATCAAGCACCTGCTCGCCCAGCGCCCGCCCCACGAACGCTGGGCAGTGTTGATCAATGAGTTCGGGCAGATTGGCCTGGATGCCGCGCTGCTGACCCTGGATGACGATGGTATTGCCTTGGGCGAAGTGGCTGGTGGCTGCTTGTGTTGTGTGAATGGCGCACCGTTCCAGGTAGGCCTGGGTCGTTTGTTGCGTAAGGCCAAGCCCGACCGGTTGTTTATCGAGCCCTCGGGGCTTGGCCATCCGGCGCAATTGCTCCAGCAGTTGCGCCAGGCGCCCTGGCACACCGTGCTGGCCGTCCAGCCTTGTGTGCTGGTACTCGACGCCCAGGCGCTGGCGGCGGGCAGGTCATTGCCCGAGGCCCAGCGTGAGGCGCTGGTCAGTGCCGGGTTGCTGGTGCTGAACAAGGATGAAGGGCTGGACGCCGTACAGCGCGGCGAGATTGAAAGGGCGCTGCCGGCTTGCGAGATTTTCTGGACCCGACAGGCGCAACTGCCATTGGCCCGGCTGCCGGGGCTCGATGCTCAGGCTGGGGCGGTTGTGGATAACTTCGAAACACCCAAGGGGCTGGGGCAGATCCCGGCTGTCTGGAGCGATCCGTGCGTGCCGATTTGCCTGCATCAGGCCCAGGCAGGTGCGTGGAGCATCGGTTGGCGCTGGCATCAGAGCCAGCAGTTCGACACCAGCAAGGTCCGGCAATGGCTGGAAAGTTTGGACTGGCAGCGCGCCAAACTGGTTATCCACAGTGTCGGTGGCTGGGTCTCGGCCAACGCTGTGGATAACACCACGCTCACCTGGCAGCCCAGCGAATGGCGGCGGGACTCACGTATCGAGCTGATTTTCAGCGAGGAACAGGACGTGGCTATGCTGCAAGCAGCCTTGGCCAATTGCCGTCAGTGACGGGTCTTGCTGTGCTCCTGGCGCCACTGGCTCAGTTCAATCACTTCGGCAGTGGGCGGCGGCGTCTTTATTTCAAACGGATAGGGCGCCAGTTCGATCTGCGCACTGTGGGCACCAAACTGGGTGATGGTACCGGGATGGCGTGCTTCGCCGGTCACGGTGAACTCAAAGTTGTAGACCCGCGCCAAACGCCGACGGCCGTTGGCGTCCTTGACGAAACCGATGCGTTTCAAGGCCACGGCGCCGTCGAGCAGCTCGATGTCGAGCTTGGCGCAATGCTGCTTGACCCTCTCCAGCGCGCGCTCGCGCAGGCCGTGGTTGTGCCACACCCAAGCGGCAGCCGCCGCCAGCAGCATCAGCACAAAGATATTTCCCAGGGTCAGCATGCGATTTGCTCCAACAAAGTAAGGCCAGCTTAACTGTGTCTCCGGTCTGTCGTACAGGCTGCTTTTAGTCGCATACTGCGCGGCCAGAATTTAACGGTTTTACGGAAATCCCCTGCATGAAACGTACGCCTCATCTGCTTGCGATCCAGTCCCATGTGGTCTTCGGCCATGCCGGCAACAGCGCCGCCGTGTTTCCCATGCAGCGGGTGGGGGTGAATGTCTGGCCGCTCAACACCGTGCAGTTCTCCAACCATACCCAGTATGGCCAGTGGGCGGGAGAAGTGTTGGCGCCGCAGCAAATTCCTGCGTTGGTAGAAGGGATCGCGGCGATTGGCGAGCTGGGTAACTGCGACGCGGTGCTGTCTGGCTACCTGGGCAGCGCCGCCCAGGGCCGGGCGATCCTGACCGGTGTGGCGCGGATCAAGGCGATCAACCCCAAGGCGCTGTACCTGTGCGACCCGGTGATGGGCCACCCGGAAAAAGGCTGCATCGTGCCGCAGGAAGTCAGTGATTTTTTGCTGGACGAAGCCGTCGCCATGGCCGACTTCCTGTGCCCCAACCAACTGGAACTGGACAGCTTCTCGGGGCGCAAGCCGCAGTCGCTGTTCGATTGCCTGGGCATGGCGCGAGCGCTGCTGGCGCGCGGCCCCAAAGCGGTGCTGGTCAAGCACCTGGACTATCCGGGCAAGCTGGCGGACGGTTTCGAGATGTTGTTGGTGACTGCCGAAGGCAGCTGGCACCTGCGCCGGCCGCTGTTGGCATTCCCGCGCCAGCCGGTGGGCGTGGGCGACTTGACCTCAGGTTTGTTCCTGGCGCGGGTGCTGCTGGGCGACAGCCTGCTGGCGGCCTTCGAGTTCACTGCGGCGGCTGTGCATGAAGTGCTGCTGGAAACCCAGGCGTGCGCCAGTTACGAGTTGGAGTTGGTACGAGCCCAGGACCGCATCGCCCACCCGCGCGTGCGCTTCGAAGCCACGCCGATCAGCCTGTAACACCACCAACCCTAATGTGGGAGCGGGCAAGCCCGCTCCCACATTAGGGTTGGGTTTACAGTTTGGGATCAGAGGGCGTCGGCCTTGATTTCCTGGTAGCGCTTCTCCAGCTCCTGGCGAACCTGGCGACGCTGCTTGCCCTGGATAAACCGGCGCTTGTCTTCACTGTTCTGTGGCTGCAACGCGGGCACGGCGGCCGGTTTGCGGTCGTCGTCGACAGCGACCATGGTAAAAAAGCAGCTGTTGGTATGGCGTACCGAGCGCTCGCGGATGTTCTCGGTGACGACCTTGATCCCCACTTCCATCGACGTGTTGCCGGTGTAGTTGACCGACGCCAGGAACGTCACCAACTCGCCGACATGGATCGGCTCGCGAAAAATCACCTGGTCCACCGACAGTGTGACTACGTAGCGGCCGGCATAACGGCTGGCGCAGGCGTAGGCCACTTCGTCGAGGTACTTGAGCAGGGTGCCGCCGTGGACATTGCCTGAGAAGTTGGCCATGTCAGGGGTCATCAATACCGTCATCGACAGCTGGGCGTTTCCGGGTTCCATAGCACACTCACGGTTGTAGGCATTGGTTGGGGGGCACCTCTGCGGATGCTGGAATCATTACAGCGCCATCCCTTACGGGACGCCGGGACGGGGCTTGCCGTCACGCCGGGAGCGATCTGTTTCCATATATTGCACCGGCTTTCTGCCGGAAGTCGCGGTGTTACCCTTCAAAAGCCTAGTTCAAGGGCATTTCTTACGATTAAGGCAGACTTTTCCTTCCGCACATTACGAGCCGTTGTGGTGGCTGCGTGGAACTTGGGAAAGTGCCAGTACCCTCAAGGAGCCCCTCGCCATGCACGCCATCAGCTTTATCCAGGACTTGGCCGTGATCATGCTCGTGGCAGGGGTGGTGACCATCCTGTTCCATCGCCTCAAGCAGCCAGTGGTCCTGGGGTACATCGTCGCTGGCTTCATCATCGGCCCGCACACTCCGCCATTCGGGCTGATCCACGACGAAGACACGATCAAGACCCTGGCCGAGCTGGGGGTGATCTTCCTGATGTTCTGCCTGGGCCTGGAGTTCAGCCTGCGCAAGCTGTTCAAGGTGGGCGCCACGGCGTTTATCGCAGCCTTCCTCGAAATCATCCTGATGATCTGGATTGGCTACGAAATTGGCCAATGGTTCGATTGGAACACCATGGACTCGCTGTTCCTCGGCGCGATCCTGGCGATTTCCTCGACCACCATCATCGTCAAGGCGCTCAACGACCTGAAGATGAAAAACCAGCGCTTTGCCCAACTGATCTTTGGCGTGCTGATCGTCGAAGACATCCTGGGTATCGGCATCATTGCCTTGCTGTCGAGCATCGCCGTCAGCGGTACAGTCAGCTCCGGCGAAGTGTTTTCCACCGTCGGCAAGCTCTCGCTGTTCATGATTGTGGCGCTGGTGATCGGCATTTTGCTGGTGCCGCGGCTGCTGGCCTACGTGGCCAAATTCGAAAGCAACGAGATGCTGCTGATTACCGTCCTGGGCCTGTGTTTCGGGTTTTGCCTGTTGGTGGTCAAGCTCGAATACAGCATGGTGCTGGGGGCCTTCCTGATCGGCGCGATCATGGCCGAATCCCGGCAGTTGCTGAAAATCGAGCGTCTGATCGAGCCGGTTCGCGACATGTTCAGTGCGATTTTCTTTGTCGCCATCGGCTTGATGATCGACCCGCAGATCCTGCTGCAATACGCCTGGCCGATCGCGGTGATTACCGTGGCGGTGGTGCTGGGCAAGATGTTGTCCTGTGGCCTTGGCGCGTTTATCGCTGGTAACGACGGCCGCACCTCGTTGCGGGTAGGGATGGGGCTGTCACAGATTGGCGAGTTTTCTTTCATCATTGCGGCGCTGGGGATGACGTTGCAGGTCACCAGCGACTTTCTCTACCCGGTGGCGGTGGCGGTTTCTGCGATTACTACGCTGCTGACGCCGTACCTGATTCGTGGTGCCGATCCTCTGTCGTTGAAGATTGCAGCGGTGATGCCGCAGCGCCTGAGCCGGGTGTTTGGCCTGTATGGCGAATGGCTGCGCAGCATTCAACCCCAGGGCGAAGGCGCAATGCTGGCGTCGATGATCCGCAAGATCATCCTGCAGGTGGGGGTGAACCTGGCGCTGGTGGTCGCAATTTTCTTTACCGGCAGTTTCTTCGCGGCGCGTATAGGCGGGTATCTGCAAGGCTGGATCAGTGATCCGAGCTGGCAAAAGGCATTGATCTGGGGCGGCGCATTGTTGTTGTCGCTGCCATTCTTGATTGCCGCGTATCGCAAGCTCAAGGCGCTGTCGATGCTGCTGGCGGAGATGAGCGTGAAGCCGGAAATGGCCGGGCGCCATACCCAGCGTGTGCGACGGGTGATTGCCGAGTTGATCCCGATCCTTTCGCTGCTGGTGATTTTCCTGCTATTGGCAGCCTTGTCGGCCAGTATTTTGCCGACCAACAAGTTGCTGGTGTTGATTGCGGTGGTGACCGCCGCAGTCGCAGCGGTGCTCTGGCGCTGGTTTATCCGCATACATACGCGCATGCAGGTGGCCTTGCTGGAAACCCTGGATAACCACAAGGACACCCACGAACACTGATCAGCTTTCCAGCCAGACGTCCCGCGCCCAGTGCCACACCGATTCCCAGGACTCTTCGGTGACCAGCTCTTCTTCGCCGGACCACAGCACGACCGTGCCGTCTTCCTCGACGCAGTAGTAATCGTCACCGTCCTGGCAGATCGGGATCAGCTCGCGAGGCACGCCGATATCCCAGGCATTGGCTGCGACTTCCGGCAGATAGGTGTGGGACTGTGGGTCGGTGATGGTCACCGGCTCCAGGCTGCCATACACCACATCGCTGACGGTCAGCAGGAATTCCTTGAACACAAACGGGATGTTGATAAACAGCTGTTCTTCGACTTCCACCAACTGGTCTTCGTCGGGCAGTTCCAGAGGAACCGGTACCGGTTCGTTGGCTTCACGCAATTGTTCGATAACTTCTTCCACGGCCGGGATCCTCATGCTAGATGGCGCGGTTTATAGGGGCGTTTTATACAGTAGCTCGCTATAAGTGCAACCGCGAAATAGAAAACCCGGTGAAGACGGTTAAAACTGCTTTTCCAGCTTTAGGCTGATGCTGTTTTTGTCGTAGGAATAAAGCCAGTCGACATTGCTTACGACCTTGTTGTACTTGACTGTCAGACTGGGCACCACATCCATCACCGCCAGGCGTGGGGCGCGCAGGATAAACGTGTAGCCTTGTTCATCGTCGCTGCGACGGTCATCAACAATCGCGCTGTAGGCATCGTATTGGCGCTTGCGGTATGACGCGAACAGCACGGCGCTGACACCCACCTCGAAATCCTTGGCGACGCCCAGCCGCACACCTTTTTGCAGGTAAGCCTGGGTACGGTCCTGGGCGTTGCGCTGGCTCAGGTCCACGCCGCCGAACAGCGTCCAGCGCTGGGGCAGTGCCTGCCATAGGGTGGCGTAGACCGAACTGATGCCGCCGTCGAGGTTGGTATTGAGGTCGTGCTTGTAGGCCATGTCCTTGTATTCGCCTTCGAGCTTGAACATGCGCGTGGCCGATAACGTGTGGATCCATTCGCCCCGCAGCCCCCAGGCGCTGTACATGGCGTTGTCGGCAATGGTGTTGAACTCATACGACGGCCCGAAGGAGTACTGGTTCTTGGCATCGTGGTAGCTGTAGCCGGCATTGTTGATCACTGTGCCTTCGTTGTACTTGCTCTCTTTTTCATACGCCTGGCCGTACAACAGCGAGCGCATGAATACCCCGTGATGGCCGCTGAGGGCGATGCGTTTGTTGAGCGTGGCCTCGTAATCCGCGCCGTGGGCAGACACGGCCTTGGGCAGCGAGCGTTGGACCAGAATGGTTTCTTCGGCAGTGACGTAGCGATACGTCACCGTGCTTTCGGGTGACTGATTGAGGTTTTTGCCCCAGGTCGGGCCGATGGCGAAGGAGCCTTGCCAGTCTTCACGGTGATCCAGGGCCTGCTTGAAACTGTCGACGGTCTTGCCCAGGCCCATGGCCTGCGCGTCGGCGGGGCTGAGGCCGCTGCTGATCTGCTGGAATACGGCGTTGGACTCGCCATCCTTGCGGTTCTCGAACAGCACCCGCGCCAGCTCCAGGCGGCCCGGCAGGAAGTCGGACTGTATCGCCAGCAACTGCCGGTAATAATCTTCGGCCTGTTCCAGATCGCCATCGGCGCGGGCCAGGCCGCCCTTGGCATAGGCGGTGAGCATCGGGTCGTGGCCGGGCAGGGCGGTGTAGCGTTTGAGATAGTCCCTGGCCTGTGGCCAGTTCTGGCGCGAGAGGGACACGTACACCGCACGGCCCAACTCATCCAGGTTGTTGCCGACGGTGTAGTCCTGGCCATCGATGTTCAACAGTGGCGCGGCGCCGTCGCTGGGCAGTTCATCCTTGAGCAACTCGCGCTCTTGCTGGTTGGCGCGGTACTCGATGGTCTGGTTCAGGCGCAGGCTGGTGTCCTGGTCGGCAGCAAATACCGCAGGGGCCATTAACAGCAGCAGGGAAAAGGGTAAAGCGTGGAGCGCAGGGGATCGTTTGCAGTAGGGCTGGGGCATTACTGGGCTCTCGGGATCGCTTCAAAACGCCAAAAACAAGTGCCTGGGGGCAGGCACTTGCTTGGGTGGTGCTACAACAGGTTCAACCGGCGATTACTTGGCGACGCCACCGAAGGCGGTGTCGTAGTTGCGATCGGAGAACTTGGCGATACCGGCCAGCGACGCGGTAGAGCCTGCGCCGAAGAAGCTGCCTTGCGAGGTGCCCGACGAAAGCAGTGCGTTGGTTGCGGTATTACGCGCTTGGGCAGTACCGGCGAAGCCTGCGGTGGCGGTGTCGATGGCGGCGGTGACTTGAACTTTCAGCGCGCTGTTGCTCAGCGAGCCGGTCAAGGTGGGTGCAGCGTTGCCGAACGAGGCGGTCAGGTCGCCGGACAGCACGTTAGCCCCGGAGTAGTTGTTGATGCCCTGTACGGCATAGGTCACGTTGGCTGTTGGCAGTACGCGGCCGGCGGTGTCGCCGGAGTAGTACACGACGCGAGTCGGGTCGTTGTTGGTGCCGTTTTGCGACCATTCGCCGTAGTACACCTGCTGGTTGGCGACTTGTTTGAAGTCGAAGTTGCCCAGGGCGGCGTGGGAGGCTGGCATCATGGCGGGGGTAATAGTGGTGACCCCATTGCCATCGGTGGCAACCATGCCTTTCAAGCCACTGAACGGTACTTTTGCACCGCCGTAGAAGGCCACGACGCCAACAGCTGGCACCCCTGGGGAGCTAGGGTGGTTAGGCGACGAAGCGCCAGTACCGCCAACGACAATGGCACCGGTGTAACTTTGACCGGAAGCAGAATCTGCCTGGGCAACCCCAGTCAGACCAAGAAGAGCGATTGCCAGTACTGTGTAGTTTAAAGTTTTCATTTCATGATCCATTGAGTGATTTAAATTAAGTCAACACGTCAAGCAGTTGCCGATTGCTTCTTCAGCCTCCCATGGCTCACCTCGCAAGTTTAAAGTTGTGGAAAAACGATTCAGATAAGAAGCGGCTGTTACTTAACAACCCCACCGAACGCCGTGTCGTAATCACGATTCGCGAACTTGGCGATACCGGCCAGCGAGGCGTTGGCGCCTGCTCCATAGAAGCTGCCCTGGGTGTTGCCGGTCGAAAGCAGCTTGCCGTCGATGGTATTGCGTGCTGCCGCAACGCCATTGAAGTTGGCGTCAGTGGTGTTGATAGGTGCCGCCAACTGGATGCTCAGGCTGCTATTGCTCAATGTGCCCACCAGTTTGGGGGTGGCAGTGCCGAAGCTTGCGAACAGCTCACCCTGTAGTAGATTGGCGCCCGAGTAGTTGCTGATACCCTGGACGGCATAGGTCACGGTGGCCGTGGGCAATACACGGCCTGCCGTGTCGCCGGAGTAATACACGACCCGTGTTGGGTCGTTGTGGGTGCCGTTATTTGACCATTCGCCGTAGTAAACCTCTTGCCCGGCAACGTCTTTGAAGTCGAAGTGACCCATCGCAGGCGGCGGCAAGTAGGCCAGGCTGTAAACGCCGCTGCTATCAGGGCGTGCATAGCCTTTTAGTGCATTGAAGGCGAGCGTTATACCGCTATGGAAGTTGGTAAGTTTCAGACCCGGTTGGCCTGGCACACTGGGATACTCGGGTAATCCAGAGTTATACGTGGAGCCTGCAACGAAATAATTAATGTAGCTTTGCCCCGAGGCGTTCCCCGCTTGAACGATACCAGCCAGACTAAAGGCGGTAAGCGCCAAAAAGGCACGGGTGATGACTTTCATTTTATCGCTCCTTGAATTCGATGAATGTTTTGAAACTTCAAAAGTTTGTGGTAAATGCAAGCTTCAGGGTTCGACCGGGAGCGGGCATTGCGGAACGCGTCAGGGGATCGATGTAGTAGAGGTTACTCAAGTTAGTACCGGTCAACTCAAGGGAGGCATCATCGGTCAGCTTGTAGTTGACGTAGGCGTCATAAGTGACAATGTCGTCCCACGACATGGGCGTATTGATGTAGTAACTGACCATGGCGCTGTTTGCATAGTTGCTATAGAACTTACTTTGGTGTTGGCGGTAATAAATCGCGCGTCCGCCCACTTCCAGCTTTCGATCAAAGAATCGCGCACCCAGGCCTAGGTTGGCTGACCACTCCGGCTGCGACATGCTCACCAGATAACCGCCTACAAAACCATCATCCACGCAATTGGGGGTACTGCCGTCGTAGCTGATCAACATCGCCGAAGTCTCGTCACAGACTTTGTTTTTCAATACATGGGCAAGGCTTACATCGGTGAAAAAACGCCCGCTGTCGTAGCGCCCTTGAAACTCGACGCCGGAGGTGGTTTGTTTTTCCAGGTTACTAAAGCGCAGTTCGGGGCTGCGTTCGATCACGTTCTTGATAGTGTTGTGGTAATAGGTCAGCTTGATATCCGCATGTTCACTGCCACCCCAGCCGGCGAGGTTATGGATGTAGGCGGCTTCGTAGTTGTAGGCGTGTTCGGGCTCAAGTCCCCAAGGGTTGGTAGATGACGAGAAGCCTATAGTGCTTTCAAACATGCTCGGGTAACGGATGGCCTCACTGTAGCGAAGGTAGACTCGGCCATTTTCCGAGGTGTAGAACGTGGCAGATAAGTTTGGCGCCCAGCCGCTGTCTTTCTGGTGTTTGGCCTTGATATCTTTTTGCTCATAGATTTCGCCCACCGATGCAGTGCACTGGATCATATTTTCTCCAGCAGCACCGTTGATACACGGATTGTTATCGCGCGAATAACGACCTTTGCCATCATGTTCCCAGTTCACCGTATGCTCGGTGTTTTGGACGCGCGGCGTATTGTTTTTAATAAGTTCTGTTAATTCCTGACGATCTGATTCAGGGGTGTCAAACATGTCCCAGAAGATTTTTTCGAAGGCAATTTTCCGGTCAATATCGGTTTGCCACTCAGTGTCTGTCAGGGTTTTTTGAGTGGTATAAGTGACTTTTCGCCCGGTTTCTACGGGTTTTGACGTTATGCCGGTCTTGTCTTGTTCACTTTTCAAATAGTCATCAAACGCCCAGTAAGATGAATAACGCATTCCGGCGTTGAATCGGGCAAAGCTGACAGGGCGCCAATCGAAGTTGAAGTTGTATTCCTTTTCCTCACGGCGCCCGGCCCGGGGGTACATGCGCAAGGTATCGCTGATGATGGGATCGTAGTAGTTGTCGTTCGACCCCAGTTTTTCATGTTGATAACTGCCGCCAAGAGTCAGGTCGAGGCTGTCGAGCAACTTGAATTTGTTGCTCGCAATCAAGCCGGTGCGGTCGTGCTGGGCATTGGCCAGTGCGGTGTTCCTGTACACCGGGTCGTCTATGGTGCTGGCATTGGGGACACCACCGCTGCTGTAGGTATCACTGCGGGTGTTGGTTGCCCACAGGTTGGAATAGAAATCTACCCACGGGTTATCTTCGGGCTTGAGGTTGTATTCCAGGTTATAGGCTTTGCTTTGTACATGGCTCAAGGGCCACTGCGGTACGCCGTAGGTGGCTGCGTCATATCGGTCCTGGGGCCTGAAGAACGAGATGCGCGATGGCATGATTTCGCCATATAGCGCATCCGTGTCGCGGTAGCCGAACTCCAGGGATTGGCCTTCATCGATCTTGAGTTTGGCCTTGGCCAACCAAGACTCCATCTTGCTGGAGGTATTGGGCACTTCATCGCCTGGCTTGTAGATATTGGCCAGGTTGGGGATGTAATCAAATTGGCCGTTGATCTGCTTACCGGTCGCGTAAAAGTCGCTTTTGTTCTTGCCAGCGTAGTGGTTGCCCTTTTCCCGGAAGGCGTAGGCAGCGAGCAGTTCGAATTTTTCCTGGCGCGTGCCCAGGGCCAGGCGATAGGCAGAGTCGTCACTGGACAACAGGTTGTTGCTACTGCTTGTGCGCGGGTGTTTGTACAGCGATGGATCGTAGTACGAGTGGACGGGATAATAGATATGGTCAGGGCTGGGCATCTGCCCGGTCATCAGCGTTGGCAGCTTGGGTGAAACCGAATTGTTGCTGCCTTCCATCTTGAGTTCGCCACCGAACTCCTGGTCTTGCTTGAGAATGTCATCGACGTTAAGGGTGCTGGCTACCACCGCACCACCGACGCCGCTATAGACGTTGCGCTCCAGGTTCGGGCCTTTGAGCACCTTGATGCTGCCGATCAGGTTGGGGTCGATGTAGTTGCGGTTGTTGGCGCCCATATAGCCGCGATACACCGTCAGTGCCTGCTCGGTGCCGTCGATGGTCAGCGGCACGCGCCCCGGGCCCTGGATGCCGCGGATGTTCGGGTCCAGCGCGCCGCTGTTACGCGAATCGCCGCTGTAGACGTTAAGCATGCCCTTGAACATATCGGCGGGGGCTGCGCCTTTGTAGCGCTCGATCTGCTCCTTGCCGGCATAGACCGTGGAGATGTCCTGGTCGTAGACGTCGTTGTAGCCTTTTTCATCGCGCGACTGTTTGCCCTCCATGCCAAGCACGTAGGTGGGATGCAGGTCGCCAGGCAGGATGCCGGCCGAGTTCGGCCCGGGCTGCACCTGGATGATCGGGCGGTCGGACGGGCCGCTGAGGCTGTAGGTGACACCTTGATTGGCCAGCAATGTTTGCAGCGCTGCGTCCAGGGACAGGCGACCCTTGACCGGGTTGCCGTAGCTGTTGGTGAAGTCGTTGCTGCCCAGGTACAGCTCGACACCGGCCTGGCGCGCCAGCAGCACCAGGGCTTGATCCAGGGCCAGGGTCGGCACATCGAAATTGTGCACATCAGTGGCCGGGGCGTGTGTTGCACTGACGGCCGGGGCTGCCAGTACCGGGCTGATAGTCGTGGCATCGGCGACCAGCGCAATGACGGCCAACTGAATCCCCAGGCTCAGTCGGGTACGTTTTGTTGCCTGGCGCTTTTTGTTGTTCTCGTGCGTCTGCAAAACCGGCCTCACTAAAGTAAATAAGATTTATTCACATGTAGTAGAAACGGCTCAGCTGCAAAAACGCGATAGATCGTTATGATCTATGAATATGATTTTTTATTTGATTTTTTAAGATCGATCAGTAGATCAGTGTCAGCCTAGGCAGCTCGACAATACGCCCATGAACTTGCGCCACCAGGTGCTTGAGCGCCTCGTCGAGGTTATCCAGGCGCATCACTGCACTGATTTTGACGTTGCGCAGTGCCTCACCTTTGACCAGTACCAGCCCAGGTCGATAGCGGTTGATGCGGGCTGCGGCGTCGGCCAGGGATTCACGCTGGAATACCAGTCGTCCTTCCTGCCAACTGGCCAGCTCCTCAGGGCTGGTGTTCAGCGGTACAAGCCCAGATTTTGGGCTGAAGCGCAGGCTGTTGCCCTGTTCAAGCAATGCCGAGCCGGCGGCCTCATCGCGCCCGTGATCGGTCAGATTGACCTCGACCCGGTGCTGCAATACGCCTACCCAGCCTTCGCGATCCTTGCCGATACCCACCAGATAGCGGGTGCCGCGTGCCGTGATATCGGCGCCGGGTGCCTGGACGGTGAAGGGGCGTCGCTCCTGTTCATTCATCGGCGCAGGTGTGAACACGGCTTCGCCCTGACTCAAGCGCACGCGCCGGGTCTGATCGTCGTAGGCCAGGTTGAGAATACTGTGGCTACCCAACTGCACCTGGCTGCCGTCGGCCAGGGTGATCTGGCGTACTTCGCCAAAACCGGTGTGGTAGTCGCTGGTCAGGGCTTGTGCCCAAAAAGGCGGCGCCAGCAGCATCCAGCAGCCGAGGGCGAAGGCCGTCGCCGCGCCTCCACTGATGATTGGCATGCGTAGCCAGGCCGAGCGCGGCGGGCGCTGGGGTTTTACATAACCGGGGCGTTGCTTGAGCGATGCCGTGGCCTGCCAGGCACGATTGGCGCGCTCAACGGCAGCCGCGTGCAATGGGTCGGCAGCCAGCCAACGCGCAAAAGCCTCAAGTTCACGTGCCGAAAGCTGTCCTTGGCGATGGCGCATCACCCAGTCGGCAGCTTTGCGCTCTACCGGGTCGATAGTCTGTGGGGAGGCGTTCACGGTTCGGTCTATTTACCTTTTGGCTCTTTGTCATACACAAGGCTCAGCCCTCTTGGTCTGGCTCTAGCGCCCGGCCAATCCTGGCCAGGGCCATTGCCATGTGTTTTTGTACAGAGCTTGTGGATATCCGTAAATAGCGCGCGGTCTCTTTGTGCGTCATGCCCTCGACGCGACAGAGCATAAATACGTCGCGGGTACGGGCAGGCATGCGTTCAAGCAGGCTTTCCAGGTGCTCCAGTTCGAGTGCGCCGAGTGCCTGTTCTTCAGGGCAACTGGTTTCATCGACCAGGGTGGCGAAAAAGGCCGTGGAGTCGTTTTCGTAGCGCTTTTCACCAAAGCGCCGGTGATGGTCGATCATCAGGTTGTGCGCTACCCGAAACAGATAGGACGGCGCGCAGAGCACGCGCTCCAGGCTCTCCAGCTGGGCGATGCGCAAAAATGTGTCCTGCACCAGGTCCGAGGCCAGGCTGGGGGAGCACTTCTTGCGCAACAGATATCGATGCAACGCAGGGGCGTGTTGAGTGAACAGTTTTTCCAGCACGGCGGCACTTTCCTATGCACGGGCAGAACCGGGGGAGGGCGAGTATAATGAGAGTCGTTCTCATTAATCCAGTAAAACTCCTCACTGAGTTTTCCACAGGCAAAAAAACACCCCGGTGGTGCAGGCTCTTTGGAGCACTGCACTCGACCGGGGTGTTTGTTACAGCAGGCTATGCGCCTTTGCGGATCAGCCGTTCTGGCGGATACCGGCTACCAGCCAAGGCTGGTTTTCGCCTTGCGGACGTTCCATGTTCCAGCTTTCGCTGAACACTTCGCCCTGGTCGAAGCGCGAGGTCTTCGACACACCGCTGAAGGTCAGGGTGGCGATGGTCTTGTCGGCGCGGTCATCCACACCTTCCAGTTGCACGCGCAGGTCGTCGATGTAGGTCGACTGGAAAGCGTCGCCCAACTCGGCACGTTCGCGCTTGAGGAACTCCAGCAGTTGCGGGGTCACGAACTCGGCGATCTTGTCCATTTCGTTGGCGTCCCAGTGTTGCTGCAGGGACTGGAAGTGGTTGCGGGCCGCTTCGACGAAACGCTCTTCGTTGAACCAGGCTGGCGCATTGATCACCGGACGCGCAGCCGCAGGTGCCGCCGAGCCGCCGAAGATCGAACCCATGGCCGGCTTCTGCTCGAACACTTCACGCTGCATTGGCGCGCCAGCTGGAGCCAGGTGCTCCTGTTGCTTGCGACGACGGGCGGCGATAAAGCGGAAGATCACAAAGGCGATGACGGCCATGATCAGGATGTCGAAGATCTGCATGCCCTGGAAGCCGCCGCCCATGAACATGGAGGCGAGCAGGCCACCGGCAGCGATACCGGCCAGAGGGCCCAACCAGCGCGAAGCACCGCCGGCCTTGGCAGCAGCGCCCGCGGCACCGGCTGCACCTGCGGTGGCAGCCGCTCCACCCATGCCGCCAGCGGCTGGGGCCATTTGGCTGGTCTGGTGGCTCGGCGCTGCGCCGGAGCTTTTACCGCCACCGAAGCGTTTGGCGTTGGCGTCGAGGCTCATCGTCAGGCCGATGCACAACGCCATGGCGATGCTAAGAAAACGTTTCATAAAGGGAATTCCCATTTGTGGATTGCACGCGCGCCATGTTGCACAGGTGTACTGACAGTGGCTAGCGACATAATGTTTCGGGCTTTTGCGTAAGGCCTAATCCGAATGCTCTGTAGGGTGTATCCGTGCCCTGTGTAGGAGCGAGCTTGCTCGCGAAAAACTCCAAGACACCACGCTCATCCAGGATGCCCGCGTGATCGTTGACGATCTTCGCGAGCAAGCTCGCTCCTACGCAGGGCAGGCTTTAGACCGCTTCGAGCTTGGCGTAGCCCATCATCAGCCACTTGCTGCCTTCGGCGAAGTTCACCTGCACCCGGGCCTGGGCCCCGGCGCCTTCGAAGTTGAGGATCACACCCTCGCCAAAGATCGCATGCTTGACCAACTGGCCCAGGCTGAACGGGGTTTCGGGAATTTCCGAGCCGGCAAACATGTTGCTGGAATTCTGCTGCTGGCCACCGCCAAACGGCCGGCTGACGCTATTGGACAAGCGCACTTCCTGAATCAGCCCTTTCGGCACTTCTCGTACGAAGCGCGACACCTTGTTGTAGGTCTCGCTGCCGTACAGACGACGTGTCTCGGCGTAGGTCATCACCAGGTTCTGCATGGCCCGGGTGATGCCCACGTAGGCCAGGCGGCGTTCCTCCTCAAGGCGGCCGGGCTCTTCCAGGCTCATCTTGTGCGGGAACAGGCCTTCTTCCATGCCCACCAGGAACACGTAGGGGAATTCCAGGCCCTTGGCACTGTGCAGCGTCATCAATTGCACGCTGTCTTCGTGCTCGTCGGCCTGGGTATCGCCGGCTTCCAGCGATGCATGGCCGAGGAACGCCGCCAATGGCGACAGGTCGGCATCTTCCTCGCTGTTCTCGAAAGCCCGGGCGGCGCTGACCAGTTCCTCAAGGTTTTCTACCCGGGCCTGGCCTTTCTCGCCTTTTTCCGCTTCGTGATAAGCGATCAGGCCAGACTGTTCGATCACGGTCTGGGTCATCAGGTGCAGCGGCATTTCCAGGCACTTGGCGGCGAGGTTGTCGATCAACTCGACAAACCCACCCAACGCCCCGGCAGCGCGACCTGTCAGGCCTTTATTGACGATCAGCAGGCGCATCGCCTCCCACATCGACACATCGCTGTGACGCGCGTGTTCGCGGATCGCCTCGACGGTTTTCTCGCCAATACCCCGCGCCGGTACGTTGATCACCCGCTCCAGCGCCGCATCGTTGCCGCGACCTTCCAGCAGGCGCAGGTAGGCCATGGCGTTTTTGATTTCCGCACGTTCGAAGAAGCGCTGGCCGCCATAGATGCGGTATGGGATACGTTCGCGCAGCAAGGCTTCTTCCAGCACCCGCGATTGGGCGTTGGAGCGATACAGAATGGCGATGTCGCTGCGGGCCAGCCCGGTTTTCAGGGCGCTTTCAATGGTTTCCACCACGTAGCGCGCTTCGTCGTGTTCGTTGAAGGCTGCGTAGAGGTTGATCGCCTCGCCTTCGCCGCCGTCGGTCCACAGTTCCTTGCCCAGGCGCCCGGTGTTATTGGCGATCAAGGCGTTGGCGGCCTTGAGGATCCCGGCGGTGGAGCGATAGTTCTGCTCCAGGCGAATGGTCTCGGCGTCCGGGAAGTCGTCGGAATACTGGTAGATGTTCTCGATTTTCGCGCCGCGCCAGCCGTAGATCGACTGGTCGTCGTCGCCCACCACCATCAAGCTGTCGCCGCCCTTGGCCAGCAGGCGCAACCAGGCGTACTGCACGGCGTTGGTGTCCTGGAACTCGTCCACCAGAATGTGCCGGAAGCGCTTCTGGTAATGCGCCAGCAAACCGGGGTTGTCGCGCCACAGGTCGAGGGCCCGCAGCAGCAATTCGGAGAAGTCGATGACGCCGGCACGCTGGCAGGCCACTTCGTAGGCTTCATAAATGCTGCGCATGGTGGCCAGGAACAGATCGCCGCTGGCCTGGATATGTTGCGGGCGCAGGCCTTCGTCTTTCTGGCCATTGATGAACCACTGGGCCTGGCGCACCGGCCAGCGTTGTTCATCCAGGCCCAGCTCGCGGATCACCCGCTTGACCAGGCGTTGCTGGTCATCGCTGTCAAGAATCTGGAAGCTCTGGGCCAGGCCTGCTTCCTGCCAGTGGGCCCGCAACAAGCGGTGCGCCAGGCCGTGGAAGGTGCCAACCCACATGCCGGCCGGGCTGATGCCCATCAACTGCTCGATGCGGTGGCGCATCTCGGCAGCGGCCTTGTTGGTGAAGGTCACCGACAGGATGGAATGCGGGGACGCGTTCTCGACCTGGATCAACCAGGCGATACGGTGCACCAGCACTCGGGTTTTACCGGAGCCAGCACCGGCCAGGACCAACTGACGGCCAACGGGGGCTGCTACGGCCTGGCGTTGGGCATCGTTGAGGGAGTTCAGCAAAAGGGAGAGATCATCGCGCATCGGCGCATTCTAGGGTGCCGGGGGAAGGGGGGCAAATCCCATTGCCGGGTGGTCGGCACAAAAAACCGCCGGTGATCTTCAATCGGCAAATAATCGCGTCGCCGTGATGACTGGTAAGTCATCGCCTGCAGCCCGCGTCCCGTCTTGTTCAGCCCCTCTGGGCCAAAGGTTTGCGCGGGTTTATTCGCAGAATTTTATGATCCAGAGCAGTTTGGTCTGCCGGCCTGCTTGTGTATGCTCCGTCGACGTTTCGGGCTCACCATTATAAGAACACTGCCTATGACCCTCAGCACTGACCTGCCTGGCCCTTCTGTCGCGCCGGCGCAGGTTATCCGCAAGCACTACGCCATGGAGATGGCGGTCGAGCGCACGCGTCTGTTGTACCAAGGTTCGTTGCTGCCCACTTTATTAATGTTGATCAACGGTCTGGTCTGCGCCTGGTTGCTCTGGAGCCCGCCGCGCTATGTGCTGGTCGGCGGTTGGCTGGTGTGGTTGCTGGCGCTGGTGGCGATGCGGGTGATCCAGGTGGCGGCCTTCGACAGCGCCCTGCCCAGCCGGCAGGCACAGCCGATCTGGCGACGGATGTTCATGTTGGGCTCGGCGGCCAGCGGCCTGACCCTGGCGAGCGCAGCCATTGCCCTGGTGCCCTTGGACAGTTTCGTACAGCAGGCCTGGATCTTTGGCCTGATTGGCGTGGCGACGCTATCGGCCAGCGTGGCCTACGCCGTGAGTGTGCCGGCCTTTTTGTCGTTTGCCTTGCCCTGCCTGGTGCCCACCATCCTCTATCTATTCTTCAGCGGCGAACCGCGATTGCAGGGCTGGAGTTACCTGGGCCTGATTCTGCTGGCGTCCCTGAGCCTGGTGGCGTGGCAGGTCAACCGCCTGATCCAGCGCGGTTTGCTGCGGCGTTTCCAGAACCAGGCCTTGATCGAACACCTGCAACAGGCCCGCCAGCGCAGTGAGCAGTTGAATCAGGAACTGGTGCGCGAGGTCGAGCAGCGGCGCCAGGTCGAACAGGAACTGCGCGAGGCCCAGGTCGGCCTGCAACATCGCGTCGAACAACGCGGCCAGCAACTGGACGCCGCCAGCCTGGCCCTGAGCAAAAGCGAGGCGCGCCTGGCCATGGCGTTGCAGGCCAGTGAACTGGGCTTGTGGGACTGGAACCTGCAAACCGATGAGGTCCATCACACCCAGCTCAAGGAATTGTTTGGCCTGGAGCCGGAATACGTGACGGCGATGCTGCGCGACCTCAAGCCCCGCCTGCACCCGGACGATTTGCCGCTGCTCAAGCGCGCGCTGGTGGAGCATTTGACGGGGCGCAGCGAGGACTATCAAGTGGAGTACCGCGTGCGCCATGGCGATGGGCGCTGGGTGTGGATCGAGGACCGTGGGCGCGCTGTGGAGCGTACCGCCAGCGGACGCGTGACGCGCATGCTCGGTACCCGGCGCGATATCAGCGCCGGCAAGGCGGTGGAAGAACAGCTGCGACTGGCGTCGACGGTATTTGAGGCGGCCAGCGAAGGCATTGTGATCCTGGACCCGGAGTACGTGCTGATTGCGGTCAATCAGGCCTTCAGCCGCGTCACCGGCTTTGATATCGACGATATGCTCGGGCGCAATGTCGTGGAGCTGCCGTGCAGCCGCGATGCGCGCCGACACTTCCCGGTGATTCGCCAGGCCTTGTTGAGTCACGGCAGTTGGCAGGGTGAGTTGGTGGAGGCGCGCAAGAACGGCGAGCTTTATCCACAATGGCTGCAATTGAGCGTGGTGCGTGATGTTCGGGGAAATGTCAGCCATATCGTCGGCTTCTTCGCTGATCTGTCGGCACGCCGCGAATCCGAGGAGCGCATGCGCTACCTCACCCATTACGACGAGCTGACGGGCCTGGCCAACCGTTCGCTGTTTCGTGAGCGCCTGCGTGAAGCCCATCAACGGGTACGCCAGGGTGGCCGCAGCCTGGCGTTGCTGCATATCAACCTGGACCGTTTCAAGCTGCTCAATGACAGCCTGGGTCATGAAGTCGCCGACCAGTTGCTGCAAAAAATGGCCCGGCGCCTGATCAATGCATTACCGGAAGCCGACACCATTGCGCGGCTGTCCGGCGACGAATTCGCGGTGCTGTTCGATGCTTATGGCAGCCTGTCGAGTCTGGCGCGGGTCGCCACCCGGCTGCTGGCCAAGCTGCGGGTGCCGATGACGGTGGATGGGCATGAGTTGGTGGTCAGCGCCTCAATCGGGGTCAGCCTGTTACCCGATAACGCGCGGGAAATTTCCGCACTGGTCAGCCAGTCGAACATGGCCATGCAACACGCCAAGCACCTGGGCGGCAATAACTTCCAGTTCTACACCGACAGCCTGCAAGCCAGCACCCTTGAGCGCCTGCAGTTGGAAAATCAACTGCGCAAAGCCATTGATGAGCGCCAACTGAAGGTGTTCTACCAACCCAAGTTGTGCCTGGCCACCGGCAAGATGAACGCCGCCGAGGCGCTGGTGCGTTGGGACCACCCGCAATGGGGCAGCGTGCCGCCCGGTGATTTTATCGGGCTGGCGGAAGAGACCGGGTTGATTGTCCCGTTGGGTGAATTCGTGCTGCGCCAGGCCTGCTGGCAGGCGTGCGAGTGGCAGCGCCAGGGCCTGGCGCCGATCCGGGTGTCGGTCAACCTGTCGGTGCATCAGTTGCGCCAAGGCAAGCTGGTGAGCCTGGTGCGCCAGGTCTTGGACGAAACCGGGCTGGCGCCGCAATACCTGGAACTGGAACTGACTGAAAGCCAGTTGCTCGACAGCGTCGAGCACATCATCGCCACCTTCCAGCAATTGCGCGACCTGGGGGTGAAGTTGGCCATTGATGACTTTGGCACCGGCTATTCGTCCCTCAGTTACCTCAAGCGCATCCCTGTGGATTACGTGAAGATCGACCAGACCTTTATTCGTGGCCTGGGCCAAGGGCGTGAAGACCTGGCGATTACCCGGGCAATCATCGCCATGGCCCACGGGTTGGCGCTCAAGGTGGTGGCCGAGGGTGTGGAGGACCAGCAGCAGATGGATTTCCTGCGGGCCGAACACTGCGATGAAGTGCAGGGCTACTTGATCAGTCGACCCATCGAGGCCGAAGGCTTGGCGGATTTGTTACGAAAAAATGCGCTTTTTCCCTAGCCGGAACGCGTGCGCACCCGCAGCTACAAAGCATTTGCCCGCTGATTCAGGGGGCAGCAGGGCGATTTAGTGATGCATCGAACGGGCAAATCAACAATTCTTGTAGTATAACTACAAGCTTGCTACATCCCTGGCGTCTGCCAATAACAAGAGTCCAGCCCTTTGAACCTGTTGCAACATATCGCCCAGTCGCGCCACCTGTTACGCAAATCGGAACTCAAGGTTGCCGATCACGTGCTGCTTGACCCTGCGGCCGTGATGCACAGTTCCATGGCTGACCTGGCCCACAGCGTGGGGATCAGCGAGCCGACCATCGTGCGCTTCTGCCGCGCCATCGGTTGTTCGGGGTTCCAGGACTTGAAGCTGAAGCTGGCCCAGAGCCTGGCGGCCGGCGCCAGCTTCGGCCAGTTCGCCATTCATGAAGACGACTCCGTCGCCGACTACAGCCTGAAAATCTTCGACACCACCCTGCACACCCTGATGGAGGTGCGGGAGAAGCTCGACCCGATCGAGCTGCAAAAAGCCGTGACTGCCATGTCCCAGGCCCAGCGCGTGGAGTTCTATGGCTTTGGTGCGTCCGGCGCGGTGGCGGCGGATGCCCAGCACAAGTTCTTTCGCTTGCTGCTGACGGCGGCGGCCTACAGCGACCCGCACATGCAGGCGATGTCGGCGGTAACGTTGAAGCCCACCGATGTGGCGATCTGCATTTCCCAGTCCGGCCGTTCCAAGGACTTGCTGATCACCGCCAACCTGGTGCGTGAAAGCGGCGCCTCGCTGATCACCTTGTGCCCGAGCCAGACACCGTTGGCGGAACTGTCCACCGTCAACCTGGCGATCGATGTACACGAAGACACCGAGATCTACACCCCGCTGACCTCGCGTATCGCCCACCTGGTCGTGATCGACGTGCTGGCAATGGGCGTGGCGATGGCGCGCGGGCCGAGCCTGGTCAACCACCTCAAGAGCGTCAAGCGCAGTTTGCGCAGCCTGCGGTTGTCGCCCAAGTCCGTCAAAGCCCTCGACGACTAAGAGTCGTACACCGATCAAAAATGTGGGAGCAAGCCCATTCCCACATTTGGATCTTCAGCGGATTCAGGAAGATTCATCGTCCTGTAACCCCCGCGCCGCCAAACCGTCATCCCCCGCGCCCATCCTGTACTCCCCGTACTCGCATTGGGAGACTCGAAATGGCCCGGCACTACGAAGACAGCACCAGCACCGTCAAGACCCGTCGTCAGCAGGAAGACCAGCGCCGCATGGCGTTCCGGCGTGCAATTGAAGACCGTTGCGACCAGCGCCAATTACAGCAAAGCATCAGTGATTATCCGGAGCTGCACTGGCAGGCCCCCGCGGCCGCCCAGCGAAGCGTTCAGCCAACGCGCTGATCTGCACCCGCTCGTTGCGGATAAAGCCCAGGAACGCATGGGCCACCGGTGACAGGCGCTTGGCCTTGGCTTGCACCAGGCACCAACTGCGGTACAGCGGCAGCTCTTCCACCGGCAGCTCCTTGAGCCCGCCGGTGGCCAGCTCCAGGTTCAGGGCGTGGCGTGTCAAAAGCGCCACGCCCAACCCCGCCACGACGCACTCGCGCTGTGCCTCGGCCGAGGCCACTTCCACCGTCTGGGTGAAGTGCACGCGCTTTTCCTTGAAATATTCCTCGCAGGCCAGCCGCGTCCCGGAACCCGGCTCGCGCAGCAGCAGGGTGTAAGGCTCCAGGTCTTGCAGGCGCAACGGGCCTTGCAGGCTCAGCGGATGGTCTGGCGGCGCCACCGCCACGATCGGGTTGTTGAGAAACGGCAGGAACTCCAGGCCCATGTCCTGGGGCACCATGGACATGATCACCAGGTCGTCACGGTTGTCCGACAGCCGGCGGATCACCTGGGCGCGGTTGACCACCGTGAGGCGCAGTTGCACCTCCGGGTGCTGGCGCTTGAAGGCGGCGAACAAGTGCGGCACGAAGTATTTGGCGCTGGATTCCACCGCCAGTTTCAGTTGGCCCTGTAGCGAGCCCTGCATGTCCGAGAGCTGCATATCGAGGTTTTCCAGGCGCCCGAAGATATCCCGGCTGGCGCGTTGCAGGGCTTCGGCGGCTTCGGTCATGTAGAGCTTTTTGCCTACGTAGTCGAACAGCGGCTGGCCGATCAGCTCTTCGAGCTGGCGGATTTGCAGGCTGACCGCCGGTTGGGTCAGAGACATTTCCTCGGCTGCACGGCTGTAGGAACGCAAATCGCAGACTTCATTGAAGATCTGCAACTGGCGTAATGTCATACGCATCAATGACTTACGCATAATTCAAAAGGTCTCGCCGGGGTCTGTCCGATCAACTATAAGTCTTTACTTATACACAACCCAATAATTATTGATTTTTGTTAATCCCTAAGTGCGCATAGTGTGTCTCTCGCGACTGGCTGGAAACATTTGGTCACGCGCCGACCTGGTCTAGCAGGTCGAAGAACGCAGCAATCGGCTCAAGGGAATTTCCAAGTGATAACAAAGATCCTGATCGCCAACCGTGGTGAGATTGCCGTCCGCATCGTGCGGGCCTGTGCCGAAATGGGTATCCGTTCGGTGGCGGTCTTTTCCGACGCTGACCGTCATGCCTTGCACGTCAAGCGCGCCGACGAGGCCCACAGCATTGGTGCCGAGCCCCTGGCCGGTTACCTGAACCCGCGCAAGCTGGTGAACCTGGCGGTGGAAACCGGCTGCGACGCGTTGCACCCCGGCTACGGTTTCCTCTCGGAAAACGCCGAACTGGCCGATATCTGTGCCGAACGCGGAATCAAATTCATTGGTCCATCGGCCGAAGTGATTCGCCGCATGGGCGACAAGACTGAAGCGCGCCGCAGCATGATCAAGGCTGGCGTACCGGTCACCCCAGGCACCGAAGGCAACGTCGCCGACATCGCCGAAGCCCTCACCGAAGGCGACCGTATTGGTTACCCGGTGATGCTCAAGGCCACCTCCGGTGGTGGCGGTCGCGGTATCCGTCGTTGCAACAGCCGCGAAGAACTCGAACAAGCCTTCCCCCGCGTAATCTCCGAGGCCACCAAGGCCTTCGGTTCGGCGGAAGTGTTCCTGGAAAAATGTATCGTCAACCCCAAGCACATCGAGGCGCAGATCCTCGGTGACAGCTTTGGCAACGTGGTGCACCTGTTCGAGCGCGACTGCTCGATCCAGCGCCGTAACCAGAAGCTCATCGAAATTGCCCCAAGCCCGCAACTGACCCCCGAGCAGCGCGCCTACATCGGCGACCTGTCGGTGCGCGCGGCCAAGGCCGTGGGCTACGAGAACGCCGGCACCGTGGAGTTCCTGCTCGCCGAGGGCGAGGTGTACTTCATGGAGATGAACACCCGGGTGCAGGTGGAACACACCATCACCGAAGAAATCACCGGGATCGACATCGTCCGTGAGCAGATCCGTATCGCCTCGGGCCTGCCGCTGTCGGTGAAACAGGAAGACATCCAGCACCGTGGCTTTGCGTTGCAGTTCCGCATCAACGCCGAAGACCCGAAGAACAACTTCCTGCCCAGCTTTGGCAAGATCACCCGCTACTACGCGCCTGGCGGCCCCGGCGTGCGTACCGATACGGCGATCTACACCGGCTACACCATCCCGCCGTTCTACGACTCCATGTGCCTGAAACTGGTGGTGTGGGCGTTGACCTGGGAAGAAGCCATGGATCGCGGCCTGCGTGCCCTGGACGACATGCGCCTGCAAGGCGTGAAGACCACCGCCGCCTACTACCAGGAAATCCTGCGCAACCCGGAATTTCGCAGCGGCCAGTTCAACACCAGTTTTGTGGAAAGCCACCCTGAGCTGACCAACTACTCGATCAAGCGCAAACCCGAAGAGCTGGCCCTGGCCATCGCCGCCGCCATCGCCGCCCACGCAGGCCTGTGAGGAATATAACAATGAGCAAGAAGATCTTCGTTACCGACACCATCCTGCGCGACGCCCACCAGTCGTTGCTGGCGACCCGGATGCGCACTGATGACATGCTGCCGATCTGCGACAAGCTCGACAAAGTCGGCTACTGGTCCCTGGAAGTCTGGGGCGGTGCGACCTTCGACGCCTGTGTGCGCTTCTTGAAAGAAGACCCGTGGGAGCGCCTGCGCAAACTGCGCGCTGCGTTGCCTAACACGCGTCTGCAAATGCTCCTGCGTGGGCAGAACCTGCTGGGCTACCGCCACTACAGCGACGATGTGGTCAAAGCCTTCGTCGCCAAGGCCGCCGTGAATGGCATCGACGTGTTCCGCATCTTCGACGCCATGAACGACGTGCGTAACCTGCGCGTGGCCATCGAAGCGGTGAAAGCGGCGGGCAAACACGCCCAGGGCACTATCGCCTACACCACCAGCCCGGTGCACACCATCGAGGCATTCGTGGCCCAGGCCAAGCAAATGGAAGCCATGGGTTGCGACTCGGTGGCGATCAAGGACATGGCCGGCCTGCTGACCCCGTACGCCACCGGCGAACTGGTCAAGGCGCTGAAGGCCGAGCAGAGCCTGCCGATCTTTATCCACTCCCACGACACCGCTGGCTTGGCTGCAATGTGCCAACTCAAGGCCATCGAAAACGGCGCCGACCATATCGACACCGCCATCTCCAGCTTCGCCTGGGGCACCAGCCACCCAGGCACCGAGTCGATGGTCGCGGCCCTCAAAGGCAGCGAATTCGACACCGGCCTGGACCTGGAACTGTTGCAGGAAATCGGCCTGTACTTCTATGCCGTGCGCAAGAAGTACCACCAGTTCGAAAGCGAATTCACCGCCGTCGACACCCGTGTGCAAGTCAACCAGGTACCGGGCGGGATGATTTCCAACCTGGCCAACCAGTTGAAAGAGCAGGGCGCCCTCAACCGCATGAGTGAAGTGCTGGCTGAAATCCCGCGGGTGCGTGAAGACCTGGGCTTCCCGCCGCTGGTGACCCCGACCTCGCAGATCGTCGGTACCCAGGCGTTTTTCAACGTGCTGGCCGGCGAGCGCTACAAGACCATCACCAACGAAGTGAAGCTCTACCTGCAAGGCGGCTACGGCAAGGCGCCGGGCACGGTGGACGAGAAACTGCGGCGCCAGGCCATCGGCAGCGAAGACGTGATCGACGTGCGCCCGGCCGACCTGCTCAAGCCGGAAATGACCAAACTGCGCGGCGAAATCGGCGCGTTGGCCAAGTCCGAAGAAGACGTGCTGACCTACGCCATGTTCCCCGATATCGGGCGCAAGTTCCTCGAAGAGCGTGAAGCCGGCACCTTGTCCCCTGAAGTGCTGTTGCCAATCCCCGAAGCGGGCGGCGTGGCGCGTGCTGGTGGCGAAGGTGTGCCGACCGAGTTCGTCATCGACGTGCACGGCGAAAGCTACCGCGTCGACATCACCGGTGTCGGCGTCAAGGCTGAAGGCAAGCGTCACTTCTACCTGTCCATCGACGGCATGCCGGAAGAGGTGGTGTTCGAACCGCTCAACGAGTTCGTCGGCGGCGGCACCAGCAAACGCAAGCAGGCCAGCGCGCCTGGGCATGTGAGCACCGCGATGCCGGGCAATATCGTCGATGTGTTGGTCAAGGAAGGCGACGTGGTCAAGGCCGGCCAGGCCGTGCTGATCACCGAAGCGATGAAGATGGAGACCGAAGTGCAGGCGGCCATCGCCGGCAAGGTCACCGCTGTTCATGTGGCCAAGGGCGACCGGGTCAACCCTGGCGAGATCCTGATTGAGATCGAAGGCTGATCGACAGCCTTCGACACTACCGCTTAATCCTCGGGGGGGCATGTGCCCCCCTTTTTTTTCGCCTGGATTATTAGAAGCTCAGCGTCCATTGGCCGAGGACACTCTGGTTACTGCTACGCGTGCCGAATTCGCTGCTGTAGGTCAGGCCGATGCTCTGGCTGGCGGAGACTCCCACATCCAGCCCAGCCTTCAGCGCAAGACTGTCGCGGTCCAGCGAGGAGCCGTCGATGACGAAGTCACTGTTGAACACGGCCTTGTTCACCCACGCCGAAGACTGGCGCACGCGACTGGTGACATCCCCGTAAAGGTGTTTCCAGTGGGTGCTCAGGTGTGGCTTGAGGGTCATCTGGTTGTCCAGTGTGTAGAGGCTGGCCAGGCGCACACCCAAGGTGCTGCTGAGGTTGTCCTGGGTCTGCGCGCCGACGTTCAGGGCTGTCATGCCGCCCTTTTCCTTGAAACTCTTACGCTGGTAACGCTGATAGCCCAGGCCGATAAAAGGTTCTGTATTGAACGTGCCGCTGTCCAACCGATAGCCCAACTCGGTGAAGGCATTCTGGCTTTGGGCCTTGTATTGGCCGTTGACGCGTTCGCGGTAGTCAATGAAGTCGAAGTCGATGCTGCGCTTGTTCTGACCACTGTGGTTGCTATGGATCGCCCCCAGGCGCAGCGCGAGTGGCCCATCCTGGCGCACGGCATACGCGCCCAGGTGCCAGCTGTCGAGGTCGGCCTTGAAGCGTTTGGCGCTCAGGTCACTGTCCGATTTACCGACCATTGCGCCCACCCGCCATGCGGGGTCCACCGCCCAGTCGGCGCCCAGCATCAAACCTTGAGTGCTTTGCTTCACACCAGCGCTGCCGCGTTGGCCGTCGAGCCTGCCGGTGTTACCCAGGCCCTGGACCCAGAGCCGGCCAGGGCCGGAGCGAGTGGTGGAGTCATTCAACTCGCGCATGGCCGAGAGCAGGCCGTTGCTGATCTGGTTCATGTTGTTTTGTGTGGCACTGCCCAGGTTAGCGTTCTGGCTGCCGGCCAGTTGCTCCAGCACCGCACCGATTCTTCCAGGGGCCAGGTTGCCCATGTAACGGGCGTCATCTGCAATCAGATACTGCTCGCCCAGGCTCAGGTTGCCGGACTCCAGCAAGGCGTCCACCGCACGGTCCAGCACCTGGGCCACGCTCCGACCGTTGTCGGTGGTGGCGTAATCGACGAAATAAAACGGCGTGGCCGGTTCGGGGGCGACGGGCTGATGGTCGCTGGGCGGTTCCATATCCCCGCGTGCTGAGGCTATTTGAATGCTGAAAGCGCTCAGCGCGAAGGTGATGACAAGGGCAAGTCGCTTGGATGTGCAGGGCATACGGTCCCAACCTCTGGTATGTGAGGCGGGGAATTTAGCGAGGCTGCGGGAGGATAACTGTCAGGGGGCGTGTTCGAGGCCGGCGGGAGATGTCTTTAGT
The DNA here is from genome assembly GCF_900004755.1 of Pseudomonas sp. 25 R 14. Taxonomy (NCBI): domain Bacteria; kingdom Pseudomonadati; phylum Pseudomonadota; class Gammaproteobacteria; order Pseudomonadales; family Pseudomonadaceae; genus Pseudomonas; species Pseudomonas sp. 25 R 14. Next base: position 33,136 of record NZ_CVTS01000005.1, read on the forward strand.
CCGGGGCGAATCAAGGCGTGGGGGTTGTGGTCTGAAAAGACGCTGCCGCCCTGCGACAAGGGCAGACGAGGTGGTTGATGGATTTGCATTTTATTGCGTTTTATAGGGTGCTGATCTGCTCTGGATGCATTTTAATGCGTTAAATCAGCACGGCTGTCGATTTTGATGCACTATATTGCAGATTAGGTACCGGCTAACCTCTTGAGGATGCATTAAATTGCAAATGGAACCGATCCACTCACTCATGCTGCAAATTTATACTGAGGGTCATTGGCATGATGCCATGCGGCTGGAGTTCTCCGAGCCGCAAAAAGGCTTTGAGGGGCCCTGTCGGTTTCACTATCGCCAGGATTATCTCGTCGAAAACCTTGATGACATTCAACAGGCGTTTTCCAACGCCGTGAGTGGCCGTTTCCCTCTGGAGTGGGATGTTACTTTCCTCAAGACAGCTCCCGCGTTCTTACACGACATTGCGCCGGCAGGTGCGGCGAAGCGTTTTCTGATGAGGCGAGTCGGCGAGAGCAAGCCGGACAATGTCAGCGTGGACCTGTTTTTACTCGGCCGCTGCACGCCGGCGCCCATTGGCAACTTGCGTATCAAGGAATCCGTTGAGGCATTGGGTGCCCGCTTGCCCATCGGCTTTGCCCGGCAGGATGTGATTAGCCGCGATAACGGTTTTCTGGAATATGCCTACGAGCAAGGCGCCGCCATTGGCGGAGCGACCGGAGCGGGAGGAGAGGCGCCGAAGCTATTGATGGCGCAGAGTCGCGAAGGCCTGCTGTATCCGGATGCGATTCTTGAAGACGCCGATGTTGCCCAGCATTGGTTTATCAAATTTGCCCGCAATGGTGCGACCCTCAACGATCAAGCGATCCTCAGGAGCGAATTTCACTACTACAAGGCGCTCCAGGCATTAGGCATCGAAACCGTCGCCGCCCAGGGGTTGGCATTGGAGGAGGCGTCCAAGCCCAGCCTGTGGATGCATCGGTTTGATCGTAATGTGACGGCGACGGGTGTCGAGCGGCTGGCGGTCGAGTCGATTTATTCATTGGCGGGTGTGATCACACCTGGCAGCTACATGGATCATCTGGAAGTTGTGCAGATGCTGGCCGATCAATGGATAAAGGTTGGCCAGGCAGATGAAGTCGCGGACCTGATTGCCGACTATTTGCGGCGGGACTTGCTCAACAAAATCCTCGGCAACTCGGATAACCATGGGCGTAACACCTCGATTATTCGCGAACGTGCCTCTGTGCGCCTGGCGCCGATTTACGACTTGGCCCCGATGGTCATGGATGCCGAGGGTATTACCCGCACCACCAAGTGGCCCAAGGCCCTGGAAGTGGCCGGTGAAATCAACTGGCGCGGCGTATGCACCGCGCTGGCCGGTTTTGTCGATCCGCAGCAAGCCTTTGAACGACTGCGAGCAGATGCCGAGCACTTGCGGGCGTTGCCGGACCTCCTGGTGGCAAGCGGTTTGCCAGCCGTCACCCTGAATCACCCGGCCATCGCGCTCGGCAAGCTGGACCAACGATTGAAGCAATGGGGGCTCGGATGACCATCAGCATGGATACACGCGCCTTGTTGATTGAGAGCGTGGAACAGGGCCTGGCCCAGGGCACCCTGCAGATCGGCGAAGCCGTGCGCCGGCTGCGGGTTGAAGTCACGGGCCTGCACCAGAGCCAATTCGCCAGGATGTGCAAGATTTCCGTGCGCACCCTGGTGCATATCGAGCATGGCGAGGGCAATCAGACGCTCAAGTCGTTGAACGCGGTGTTCCGGCCGTTCGGTTTGCAGATGGGCGTGGTCAAGGTGCGACGTCAGACGGGCTGAACATCAGCCGCGTCGTACATACCCCTTGCCGTAATGGCGCTCCATCCGCGCCTGGATCAGCTCCAGCCCGATGGACAGCATCCAGTAGATAATCGCTGCGGTGGTCAGCATTTCGATATAGCGATAGCTCGACCGGCCATAGGATTGTGCGAGGAACATCACTTCCCAGACGCCCATCACCGAAATCAGCGAAGAATCCTTGAGCATCGAGATGAACTGGTTGGTGGTCGGCGGAATAATCGTGCGCATGGCCTGCGGCAGGGTCACGTGCCAGAAGATCGCGCTGTCGCGCATGCCCAGGGCCAGGGCGGCTTCCCGTTGGCCGTGGGGTACGCCGAGAATGCCGGCGCGAAAAATCTCGCTCAGATAAGCGCCATAGTTCAGCGACAAGGCGATGATCCCGGCGGCGATGGCGCCCGGCACCAGGCCCAGTTGCGGCAAGCCCAGATAGATCAGCAGGATCTGGATCAGCAGCGGGGTGCCGCGAAAGAACGACGCGTAGAAACTGGCAATGCCAAAGGCCACGGCACTTTTCGACAAGCGCCCCAGCGCGGTGACAAAGCCCAGCACCGACGACGCCACAATCGAACACAGGCATAGAAATAGCGTCAGCGCTGCGCCTTGCAGGAAGCCATTGGGCGCTAGGTGCAGGCCCAGCAGATTGGGCAGTTTGTCGAGGATGATCGAGAACTTCAGGTCAAAGCTCAGGAAAAAACTCGCGAACAGCACAAACAATGCCGCCCAGGTCAGGTACAGGCGGGTGCGGAAACCGAACAGCCGCTGCACGCGCGATTCGGGAGGTGTAGGGAACGCGCTCATTGGCTGATATCGGCGCCGATCCACTTCTGCGACAGCTTGCTCAAGGTGCCGTCCTGTTTCAGTTGGGCGAAGACTTCACGCACTTTGTTGTCCCATTGCGGGTCGCCTTTCTCGATGGCCACCGAATTGGGCTCCGAGTACAGTGCCTCGCCGGCGAGCTTGAAACGTTTGTCTTCGCTCAGGCGCGGTTGGGCGGTTACCAGGTTGGTGAGGATCGCATCCAGACGCACACCAGCGCCCAGGCCGAGGTCCTGGAAGGCCACGTTATCGGTGTCGTAGGGCGCGATCTGCACATTCTCGAACGGGTACTGCAAGTGCGTGTCTTCGGCCCCTTCGATCACCAGATTCTTGTTCAGGTAGCTTTCATAGCTTGAAGCGCTGGTGAGCCCGACCTTCTTGCCGCTCAGGTCCTTGGCGCCGTGGATCCGCTCATCCTTGGCATTGACCACAATCACCGCCGGCGAGGCGTAGTACTGCACCGGGAAATCAAACACCTCGGCGCGGGCCTTGCTCGGGGTCATGGAGCAGATGCAAATGTCGTAACGCCCGCTCCAGCGGCCGGCGGCGATCACATCCCATGAAGGGGTTTCCAGGCGCAGCTTCACGCCCAGCTTCTGCGCCACCGCCTTGGCCACATCCACATCGAAGCCGTCGAGTTGGTTTTGCTCATTGAGGAACGAGAACGGTGGGTAGCTTTCCATCAGCACGCCGACCAACTCCTTTTTCTGCTCGATACGGTCCAGGGTGGCACCGCCGAAGGCTTGGGTCGAGGCAGCCAAAATTGTCAGGCCCAGGGCCAATAGCGGTTTGATGTTCAAGGAGGGCACCTGACTAAAAAAGAGGTTGTGATAAGGCGAATTGAGCGTATTAAATAGTTATAAGAACGACTCTCATAGTGAGTTATTTTCATAAGCTTATGAGTAAAAAGCATATGGGCGCAGCAACTACAGTAATTTTGGACGGCGGCATGGGCCGCGAACTGCAGCGCCGTGGCGCGCCCTTCAGGCAACCGGAATGGTCGGCGCTGGCATTGAGCGAAGCACCGCAGGCGGTGGAGGCGGTACACGCGGCTTATATCCAGAGCGGTGCCAATGTGATCACCAGTAACAGCTATGCGGTTGTGCCTTTTCATATTGGTGAAGCGCGGTTTGCCGCTGAAGGGCAGGCCCTGGCGGCGTTGGCTGGCGAACTGGCACGGCGGGCGGTGAATGCATCGGGTAAGGCGGTGCGGGTGGCGGGCTCGTTGCCGCCGCTGTTCGGTTCCTATCGGCCCGACCTGTTTGAGGCGGCGAGGGCAAGCGAATTGCTAGCACCACTGGTGGCAGGCCTGTCCCCCCATGTGGACCTGTGGCTGGCAGAAACCCAGAGTTCAATTGCCGAAGCACGCGCCATCCACGCGGGGCTGCCAGAGGACGGCAAGCCGTTCTGGCTGTCGTTTACCCTCAAGGATGAAGACACCGACGCAACACCGCGCCTGCGCTCCGGCGAACCGGTGGCGGACGCGGCCGAAGCGGCGGCACAGTTGGGTGTGCAGGTGTTGTTGTTCAATTGCAGCCAGCCCGAGGTGATCGGTGCGGCGATTGATGCCGCCCACCAGGCATTTGCCCGCCTGGGGGTGACGATTCAGATCGGCGCCTACGCCAACGCCTTCCCACCGCAACCCAAGGAGGCCACAGCCAACGACGGCCTCGACCCGCTGCGCGAGGACCTTGACCCGCCCGGCTACCTGCACTGGGCCACCGATTGGCAAGCGCGCGGCGCCAGCCATCTGGGCGGTTGCTGCGGGATTGGGCCGGAGCATATTGCGGTGCTGGCGCAAAAACTGGGTTAAGGCTTAAAGCGCCTGGCGGCGACACTCCGCCAGGCCCTTCAACTGGCCCGAACCCGCCTGGTTACCCTCAGACAACCACGCCTCAAACCCCGCGCCCACCGTCGGCCACTCCCCATCCAGAATCGAATACCACGCGGTATCGCGGTTCTGCCCCTTGACCACCATGTGCTGGCGGAATACCCCTTCAAAACTGAAGCCCAGGCGCTCGGCTGCGTACTTGGAGCGGGCATTGGCGTTGTTGCACTTCCATTCCAGGCGTCGGTAGCCCAGTTCAAAGGAATGCCTGGCCAGCAGATACACCGCCTCGGTGCTTTTTGGCGAGCGCTGCATCGGCGCGCCGAAGGTGACGTGGCCGATTTCGATGCGACCCTGGGCCGGGATGATCGACATCAGGCTGAGGATGCCCTGCACGTCGCCGCTGGCACGGTCGATCACACTGAAAAAGTACGGGTCGCTGTTAAGCGCGTGATTGTTCAGCCAGGCGTCGAAGGCCGCGCGCTCGGGAAACGGGCCATAGGGCAAGTAGTCCCACAGCTTGGGGTCGGCGCCGGGCCCTTCGAGGGCTTGCCACAAACCATCGCCGTGGCGGGCCGGGTCGAGTTTTTCCAGGCGGATAAAGCGTCCTTCGATCAGCTCTGCGCTGGGCGCCGGGGCGCCTTTCCAGTCGGCCGGTGATATCGACATGCGGTGCTCCTTAAAGGCCTTTGCGAAACTGGATAAAACCAGGGCGCTCGGCGATACGTTCGTAGAGGGTAATGGCGGTCGCGTTGCTTTCATGGGTCAACCAGTGGACCTTGCAGCAACCGTCAGCCTTGGCGGTGGTGTAGACGAATTCGATCAGCTTGCGCCCAACCCCGGTACCGCGCTGGGCGGGGTCCACCAGCAAGTCCTGCAGGTAGCAGGCGTTCTCGATGCTCCAGTTGGAGCGATGGTAGATGAAGTTGACCATGCCCACTGCCTTGCCGTCGTGCCAGGCCAGGGCCGAATGGGTTGGTTCGTTGGGGTCGATCAGACGTTGCCAGGTGCTGGTGCTGACCGCGTCCGGCAGTTCGGTGTTGTAGAAGCGCAGGTAAGCCTGCCACAGCGGCAACCATGCGGCGTGGTCGGCATGGGTGACCTGGCGGATTTCAATCGGGTTCATACGGGCTCCTTGGGCATGAATCGGGCGAGGGTCTGGTCGCGCACATCGAGGCTGGCAGCCAGGCCTTCACGCACGCCGGCAATATCCGCCGCGCTGCGGTTCTGGCTGAGTTTGCGTTTGCCGATCAAGCGCTCGATCGGCAGGGCGAATCCGACGATGGCCTTGAGCATGCCGTCAATATAGTCGGCCGGGGCATCGCTGACTTTCCATGGCTGGGCGCGACCGGTTTCGTGGCGCTCGGTGAGGGCGCCGACGACACCCAGCAGGCGCTCGGCATCGGTGAACACCTCGGCCTGGCCGTAAGCGTGTACGGCGATGTAGTTCCAGGTCGGCACGACTTTGCCGTGCTCGGCCTTGGCCGGATAAAACGCCGGGCTGACGTAGGCCTCGGCACCAGCAAAAATCACCAGGGCCGCGCTGGCGTTTTGCAGGTCCTGCCACTGCGGGTTGGCCTTGGCCAAGTGTCCGTAGAGGGTGCCGTTGGGGCCTTCATCAGGATTGAGCAGCAACGGCAGGTGGCTGGCCTGCAGGCCCTGCTCGCCAAAGGTCACCAACTGCGCCAGGCGGGTGTGCTGGATCAGTTGCTGCAGCTCGGGCAGATCGTCGAGGGCAAAGGCACGGGGTGTGTACATGGAAATTTTCCTTGGCGAATGCCTGCATCCTAGGCAGGCTAATGGTTCGTTGTAAGAGCCATCTTTGGCCTATTTCATAGGTCCAATTTACGGAGTGTCTGTCATGCCCCCGTTAGAGCCGCCGCTGTCGTTCAACCCGGCCGGGATTGACCTGGATCGCCGCCAGGGCCTGACGCGCCAGTTATACGAGGCGCTGCGTCTGCGGGTTCTGGATGGGCGGCTGGTCAGCGGCACGCGACTACCGGCCAGCCGCGATCTGGCGGCGGCCTTGGCGATTTCCCGTAACAGCGTGGTGCGGGCCTACGATCAGCTGTATGCCGAAGGCTTTATCGAAGGACGGGTGGGTGATGGAACCTACGTGGCACAACTGCCTACCAGCAAGACGGTGGCCAAAAAACTATCCACAAAAGTGTCCACAGGGTTATCAACAGGCTTATCCCCAGCCTTATCCACAAAACGTGAAGATTTAGCTGGAAATTTGTCCAGTAAAGTTATCCACAGCCCGGCCCTGGAGCGCCTGCAAAACAACCATTTACCATCGCCACCCAGTGGTCCGCCTCGGGCTTTCAGGGTGGGTGTGCCGGCCTTTGATTTATTTCCGTTCGACGTCTGGGCCAAGCTCAATGCGGCTTTCTGGCGCAAGCCGGACTTACAGCAACTGTGCTATGGCGACCCGGCGGGGGACGAACGCCTACGCGGGCTGATCGCGGCCTACCTGCGCAGTTCCAGAGGCATGCAGTGCACCGCTGAGCAAATAGTGATCACCAGTGGCGCGCAACAGGGAATAAGCCTTTGTGCACAGCTGCTGGTGGAGCCCGGAGATGCCGTAGCGATCGAAAATCCCGGCTACCGGGCGGCAGGGCATGCGTTCGCGATTGCCGGTGCCAAACTCCATGGCGTAGCGGTAGACGCCGAAGGCATCGATTGCACGGCATTGAACGCACTCAACGACTGCCGTCTGGCCTATGTCACGCCGTCCCACCAGTACCCGACTGGGGTGGTGATGAGCCTGGTGCGACGCCTGGAATTACTGGCCTGGGCCGAGCGCACGGGCGGCTGGATCATCGAGGACGATTACGACGGCGAGTACCGTTACAGCGGCGCGCCCCTGGCACCGCTGGCGGCCCTGGATCGCAGCGGTCGGGTGCTCTACGTGGGCACATTCGGCAAGGTGGCGTTCCCGGCGTTGCGCCTGGGTTATCTGGTCCTGCCACAGGCAATGGTGGACGCCTTCACCCGGCGCCGCGCCGTGGATGTGCGGCATTCGGAGGTCAGCACTCAGGCGGTGATGGCCGAGTTCATGGTAGCGGGGCATTTCCAGCGGCATATCCGTCGGATGCGTCGTGCCGCCTTGAGTCGACGCAATGCCTTGCTGGCCGGTTGGCCTGCCAATGTGCCAGGTATGGGCAGCCTGCCCGGTGTCGCAGCAGGGTTGCACCTCACAGTGCGGGTGGAAAGCCTGGCTCGGGAAGCGCAATTGCTGGCCCAGGCCCGGGCGATGGATGTCGAAATCAACGGTTTGAGCAGCTACTGGTTGCCCGATTCCATCCCGATACCAGACTCGCGCGCCGGCCTGGTATTGGGGTTTGCCGCCGTGCCCGAAGAGGCCATCGCCCAGGCCCTGGCAAGGTTGCGCAAGGCCTGGCAGGTCGGATGATAATCAGCTCTGGAAGAATAGGGAGCGGGCCAACTGCGGACTGATTTCACTGCGATAGATTGCGATCTGGTCGCGGACACTCAAGCCTGTGCGGTGGATGGCGCCTCCAAGTTTCTGTTGGTTGCGGGTCTTGAGGTGGCCGGCGATGTAGTGTTCGAGCTCTGCTTGCGGCGACTCATAGTGAAAGTGCGCGTACCAAAGCACCGCGTGAGTTTGATGATCACGCACCTCGTATTCGTCGAGGTAGTTTTTCCCGGGGCCCTTGAGCCGTCGGCGGGTGAGCACTTTGGCGATTTTCACCAGCCCTTGGCTATGCAGCCATTCCACCCGTGCTGCCGTCGGCGGTTGCTGTTTGGTCATTTCGATGCGGGTGCTTGTTCCCAGCTCGTAGAGCCGCGTAGCCGCGTTGTTGAGTTTGCGGTTGAGGGTGGCGGCGGGAGGGCGGTCGCTTTCGGTGAGGTTGAGTTGAGTCAGAGCTTCTTCGATGGTGCTCGCCGCGCGTTCCAGGCGTGCAGCGTACTGATGAAACATTTCTTCGATTTCCACCGGGATGCGTCCGGCTTTCTTCGAGTGGCTCAAGGTTCGCAAGGTGGCGGCGGGCTCTTCGTCCAACAGGCTCTGCCCGGTATTGATACTCCGACTCAGGTCGATGGCCTGGGGTACAAGGGAAGCTGAGGAGGGGCTCTCCCGCTCGACCCAGACCCCTGGGCTTTTTTCGTGAAAGGTCGCGATGACCTTGCCCGTCACGGGTGCCTTGACGTCCACCAGGCTACGTTCGGCTTCACGGGGCTCGCCCACCACGACCCCGTTGAAGCGCGTCTTGATGACTTTGCGTTTGGGCGCCGGCGGTGTTTTTGATGGGCCGGGTTTGGGCTCCTGGGCTTTTCTTTCCTTGAGCAGCCCCACCAGTTCCTGAACTGCCTGCTGGTTGAATTGTTCGACTTGTTGGCGGAGGTTTTCCAGCGGCTCTCGTTGCACCTGCTCCGGGTATTCGGTGTGTAGGTCCAGCAGGCGCTGGTCGACAATTGCAAATTGGTCGAGCAGGCTGTTCAACACTTCAATGCGCTCGTTCAGGTCACTGACGCTGGCTTCTACCAGTGTCTCGATCCACGTTTGTACGTTGAGATCGGCGATATCGATGATGTCATTGAGTTGGGCGTGGGCGTTGGTGAAGGCCTCCCCACTGCCTTCGCCAATACACAGGTAGCGGCTGAGGGTGAGTTGCAGCGCCTTGAGGTCGTAAAGCTTGAATTCGGGCAAGGCTTTCATGGTGGTCTGGATGACTTTTGCACCCTCTATGCCTAGGCCCTCCAACTCGCGAAAGCGCGAAAGCGCGTACTCCATGCGGTTGATCATATCCAGGTTCAACTTAGCCATTGTCTGGGCGATTTCGCTGCGCTGTTTTAAGTTCTGGCCGGTAACGGCTTCTATGTCTCCCACCGCTACCAACAACTTTTCGCGAAAGACAGGGAGACGTTCTGAGATAGCAGAGCGTGTCAGCAGCAGTTGTTTGTTCAAGTAATCGAACATGCTGCTCTGGTAGTTGGGCACCGAGTCGAGGATGTTCAGCGATCGCAGTTGACGAATGGGCACGTCATATTCGGCCAGGCGGCTGTCCACCTTGTCGAGGAATGTCTGGCGCTGGCGGTCGGCGGACGGCCCGGGAGTCGGGTCTATCGCCGCGTGCGCCGCTGATACTTCGGCCTGCCCGCGTTTTTCTTCGGCGTCGAATTTGTTGAGTTTCTCCCTGAGGTCGTTGATCCGGGAGGGTGTCTTGCCTCGGGCAGATTGCCGGCGGTTCCGGAAGCCGGCGCCACGCAGGCGCAGGCGGGTATCGACAAACCATTGACCGGCCAGGTTACTCACCAGTAAAGGGCCGTTGTGGGAGGGGCGTTTTGGGTCGACGATCACGACACTGTCGTTTTCATCCACCGTGACCTCGAACCAGCGGACTCCGACGGGTGCATACCATTTATCGGCAAGCGAATAGAGATGCAGGTGAGCCCCTGCTTCTTTGATCGGCTCCCCCAGCCCTTCGGGTTTGGCAATGTTGAAGCGCTCCAGTGTTGTTCCCAGGTTTGCGGGTGCGCGATTGAGCGGGCCGCTGGTATACAGGGGCCCTTGATGGTGAGCGGGTAGATCGGCATCGGGCAGGTTGGGTTGTTGCGACACGGGGACTTTGCGGGCCGGTAGCGGTACGACTTCAGGATCCGTCACGGGGGTGGATTCAGGTACCGGCGGTTGCTCCTTGATCGTCTTTCGCCCCGGCGGATGTCGCAGGGCGACGTGCAGCACCAGGGCCATGCCCAGGTTGAGCAGCAGGTCGACCTGCGCCGCCCAGGAAGCTTTCCCGTCGGGCCCTGGCTCGGTTTGGGCGGATGCTTGCAGGTCGTCCATGATTTGCCAGATCCAGACGGCGATCCCGGCTGTACGCCCCATGAATGGCAAGGCTGCGCTGAAAATCATCCAGCCGGCTTGCCGGTAGCTTGCCCAGCGTTTCTTCACGTTGGATACCGATTGCCGAGTGGCCAGTTCAACCATCGCATTGGCGTTGTCCTTGAACAGCGTCGCCAGGGTGTCGTTGCCTACCACTTCATCGCTCAAGGCAATGGGACCGCTCATTTGCATCACCACCTGGGGCTCCACCAGCCCGCGCACGACGGTCCACGGTGAGGGCAGTGCGGTGGGGAAGACGTATTGCTCGTAGTTAAAGCGCACGTTTTCGGGTAACCAGGCCAGCACCGAGTCGCGCAAGGTGCGGTGATGCTTGATGGCATAGAGCAGGTTTTGCCGTGACGGGTACTGAACCAGCACCGGCTCCAGCAGTGGGCGATACAGTAGGCACGGGCCTTGGGTGTGGTCGCGGGGACCGATCACGAACATATTGGCCACCACATCCTGTGTCTGGCCGGGGCGCAAGGTGGGGACAAACGCCAGGCGTCGGATGACGATTGCTTGCCCATCGACCTGCCGTTCATGCGCTTGCGCGTGCATGACAGCGGCGATATAGCGGTAACCACGATCATCGAGGCCATGCAGGCGTTGAATTTTCCACTGCAGTGCCAGCAGCGGCAGTTGCACCTGCAAGTGTGAGGTGTAGAGGGTTTGCCGGCTCTTTGACTCAATAGGGTCGTCAAGCAAGGTGCGCTTGATGAGGTTCGGATAGTGTTCGCCCAGGTCGAGGGTTTCGATCAGGTCCTTGAGGTAGCTGTACGTCAACCATGTGGGGCCATTGCCACCGTTGTAGCGCACGCTGGCCGTGCCGGTGGGTAACCCGGTGAGATTATCCAGGGCCAGGTCGATCAGGTTGCACCGGGTGATGTCACTGGTGCCTGGTAGCACAAAGGTACCCCAGAGCACCGGGCTCTCGATACTGATCTCGATTTTGTCCAGGTTCAGGCTCGCGTCATTTCTGTGGGTCTGCATCTGGTTTTGCAGCTGCTGCCGGGCGTAGTCGCGGATCGGTGGGATACCGTCCTGGAAAGACTGCCCATGATTGTGCGTATGCAGTTCGGCCAGCTCGATCACGCACCGGCTGTAGGTCGATACATCCAGGTCCGAGGCACGAGCGAGCCAGTTGGGGAGCTGTTGATGGATCTGGCGGATATTCGACAGCGAGTCATCGCTCAAGTCTTCAATCACCGGCAGGATGCGGGCTACCGCCTGGCCGGTGACGACCGTTGCGGGAGGTGCTTCGAGGCTGGACGAGCCAACTACGCCGATTTCTTGCAGTTGCAGGGCGATCAGATTGCACGCCAGGCTATCGAAGAAATCACCGGTAGGTTCGTACAGTCGCCATTGCACACTCACGTCGGGTTGATATTGAGTAAGGCTCGCCGGCAACGCTTCGCCGAGTTTATCCAGCGACTCGAATTTCTCGTAACCGCTGATCAGCGAGTACGCCAGAATTCGCGGGTGCTGCTCGTGTACACCGATCAACACGGCCATATCCGATAGACCAATGTGAACGCAATTGTTGTTGTAATGCCCATCCATATCGATCAGGTAAGCGTGTGTCTGGTACGTATCGGAGGCCTTGCGCTTGTCCAGCTCCGGAGCGTGGAACAACGTCCTGGCCATGGCGCAATCGTGCTCATCCCAACCTTCCTGGGTGGTGACATTCCACACCTTGCGCAGGGAATGGGAGAGCGTCTGCCAGCGCGGACCTGACAGGCCATTGGAGGCATTCCAGTAATCGAGCTGCTGCTCCTGGAAGGCGGTGAATATCAGGGCCGATAGCTCATTGATCAACCGTGCGATGGCATCGATCTTCACCGGCAGGTGCACGGCAGGCTGGGCCTCTGGCTCCAGGGTGAGGAAATGCTCACCGTCGATATAGATCACCTGGCTCGGCGACAAAGCCTGGTTGGCCAGGATCGAGGTCAGTGATTGCGCGGAGGCGGGCGCCGACTGAATGACATCGCCGACGATGCGCCAGTGTGGCGTGATAACCATGGCCAGGTCCGGGTCGATAGTGAGTGTCGGGTATTGCTCAATGAGGGAGGAGCGCAACAGGTTGGCGGCGACATCCCGAATGGACGGACCAACGCTCAATTGCGTCAACAGTTCATAGTTACTGGGAGGGTGGTTGTTGGTGAGGGATGAGTCGTTGGGCATCTGCAGCTCCTTGGCCAGTGTCAGGCTTTAAGAGCGCCAAGGTAGTTTCCGGGAGGGAGGGAAAGACGGTAGATAAATAATCATGGCCGGGGCGGGCTCTCCCCGGCCATGAGTGATTATGTCCCGGACTTGATCTTGGTCCAGGCGCGGGTCCTGGCACGTTCGGCATCGCGGGCCAGGGGTTTCAAGGTGTAGAGCGTGGCCATCGCTGCTTCGCTGGGGTACAGGTTGGGGTTGTTGCGGATCGCTGGATCCACCTGTTCGGTGGCGTCCTTGTTGGGGTTGGGATAACCGACAAAATCGCTGATGGGGGCGATGACCTGGGGTTGCAGCAGGTAGTTGATAAAGGTGTAGGCGTCTTGCGGGTTTTTGGCGCCCTTGGGTATCGCAAGCATGTCGAACCAGATCGGCGCGCCTTCCTTGGGCAGGCGCATATCGACCGTCACCCCGTTCTTGGCTTCTTTGGCACGGTTGGCAGCCTGGGAGAAGCTGCCGGAATAGCCGACGGCCACGCAGATATCACCGTTGGCGATGTCGGCCATGTATTTGGAGGAGTGAAAATAGGTGATGTACGGCCGGATCTTGAGCAGCAGGGCCTCGGCTTTTTCATAGTCCTTGGGGTTGCTGCTGTTGGGGTCCAGGCCCAGGTGTTGCAAGGCCAGGGGCAGGATTTCCGACGGCGAATCGAGAAGGGCGACGCCGCACTGCTTGAGCTTGCTGATGTTCTCTTCCTTGAAGATCAGGTCCCAGCTGTCCACGGGGGCGCTGTCTCCCAGCGCGGCCTTGACCTTGGCCGGGTTGAAGCCGATCAAAATGGTGCCGTACATGTACGGCACGGCGAATTTATTGCCGGGGTCGTTGGCCTCGATCAACTTCATCAGCTTGGGGTCGAGGTGGTTCCAGTTCGGCAGTTGGCTGCGGTCCAGGGGTTGGAACACACCGGCTTCGATCTGTTTGGCCAGGAACACATTGGACGGCACCACCACGTCATAGCCGGAGTTGCCAGTCAGCAACTTGGCTTCCAGGGCTTCGTTGGTGTCGAAGATGTCGTAGATCAGCTTGATCGCCGGGTTCCGGGCCTTGAAGTCGTCCAGCGCCTTGGGGGTGATGTAGTCGAACCAGTTATAGACCCGCAGGGTGTTTTCTTGTGCATGGGCGGTGGTGCTCAGCACGGCGGCGCAGAGCACAAGCGACTTGAGCATGTTCATTGGGCTGCTCCCTCAAAACCTTCGAGAACGTTGACGGCATTGATGCCGATTTCTTCCACCGCGTAACCGCCCTCCATCACAAACAGCGTGGGCCTGCCCAAGCGCGCGATACGTGCGCCCATGGCCAGGTAGTCCGGGCTGTCGAGTTTGAACTGCGAGATAGGGTCGTCCTTGAACGTGTCCACGCCAAGGGACACCACGATGATCTCGGCGCCGTAACGTTCAATCTCCGTGCAGGCGTCTTCAAGTGCTGCACTCCAGGATTCCCAGCCGGAACCAGCCGGCAGCGGGTAGTTGAAGTTGAAGCCTTCACCGGCCCCATCACCCAATTCGTCGGCATAGCCCAGGAAAAACGGAAACTCCGCTTCCGGGTGGCCGTGGATCGAGGTGAACAGCACATCGCTGCGCTCATAGAAAATCGATTGGGTACCGTTACCGTGGTGGTAATCCACGTCCAGGATCGCGACCTTTTTATGGCCTTGGTCAAGGAAGGCCTGGGCGGCAATAGCAGCGTTGTTGAGGTAGCAATAACCGCCCATCAAGTCACTGGCGGCGTGGTGCCCCGGTGGGCGGCAGAGTGCGAAGGCACTGTGGGCGCCCTGCTGGATGGCTGCCTGGGCTGTGAGAGCGACCTGCGCCGCGCTGTACGCTGCTTGCCACGTGCCGGCGGTGATCGGCGCGCCGCCGTCGAAGCTGTAATAGCCCAATTGGCCATGCAGGCTGGTGGGCAGTACACGCCGCAAGGTGCGTGCGGGCCAGGTGTAGGGCAACAGGTCGCCGTCCTGGCCGAACTCGGTCCAGCGCGCCCAAGCCCCCTTGAAGAAGTCCAGGTAGGCACGGCTGTGGATACGCTGCAGCGGTGCCAGGCCGAAATCCTGGGGCGCCTGCACCGGGCCCAGTTCGCGGTCCTTGACCCGTTGCAGCACGTGGTCGGCGCGCGAGGGCATTTCAAAGCAGGGCATCAATTGCCCGTCCATCAGTTCGCAACGGCCGTGGTGCAGGTGGTGATCGTCTGAGTAGATCGTCAGCATTTGTTGTTCTCCGCAGGCTGTATCGGTGAATGCAGTCTTGCGGCGAGCGCGATTTAAGAGAACGGCAGGAGCGGCCAAAAGGGGATTAATACGGCCAAATTATCTGTCCGAAATTCGCCCCATGTGGGAGCGGGCTTGCTCGCGAAGGCATCAGCGCGGTGCGGGTCAGGGGCGAAATTGACTAGGCGCCACACCGCTCCAGCGCACAAATGCGTGCCGAAAACTTGCGGTCTCGCTGAACCCCAGGGCCTCGGCAATCCGATAGATCGGCCACTGGTCTTGCGACAACAGTTGCTTGGCCTGCTCGAAGCGCAGCTCGTCCAGCAACTCCTGGTAACTGCAGCCCAGGTCATGCAGGTGCCGGCGCAGGGTGCGCGGCGAACAGTTCATCTGCTGGGCCAGGCCATCCAGCCCGGGTGCGGCGTGCAGTTGTGCAGCGAGCAACTGGCGGACCCGTCCCAGCCAGGCCTCGCGCCCGGTGAATTCGGTGTTCTGTTTGCGGCAGCGCTCAGCCATGGCCCGGTGGGTCACGGTATCGGCCAGAGGCAAAGGTTGGGCAAGCCAGCGTTGGTCAAAGGCGAACGCATTGGCAGTGGCCTGGAACTGCAACGGGCAGTCGAAGCACTCGGCGTAGCGTGCCTGATAATCCGGCGCATCATGCTCAAAGCGCGCGCCCAGCAGAGGCAGCGGGTGGCCGAGCAGGTCGTCGCAGATAACCTTCAACGACCCCAGGCACAGCTCCACATTGAAGGCAGTCAGCGCCGGGTTTTCTCGGTAATCGCTGGCGGTGAACCAGATACGTTCGCCGTCCTCCTCCAGGCTCAGCTCAAACAGTGTTCCCAACAGCGCCGGATAACGCAGGGCCAGGCGCAAAGCGTCACCGAAAGTGGCACTGGTGAGCAGGGCATAGCCGAGCATGCCGTAGGCCGATACGTGCATTCGCTGTCCCACGATCAGCCCGATATCGCGCTGCAAGGCCACGGCATTGGCGCACACCTGCATCTCCTGGTGCGTGGCGATGCGTGTGTCGGCGCGGCTCAAGTCCGCCGCACAGATGCCACTGCCGGCCAGCAGCGCTTCGGCGGGCCAGCCTTCGGCCTTGAAGGTGCTGAGCACCAGGGAAACGGCATTGAGGGTAGTGAGGTGGGAGTGCAACATGGGAACTTCCAGCCAGGGGATGGCTGGAAGTGGAGCAAGTTATATGCCGCTCAGCTCAGTTCGCCGCACAGGTCCAGTTCCACCAGGCGGCGGACTTCGTGGGTTGCAAGGCCGGCGCCGAGCAGGGCCTGTAATTTGCCGAAAACCGCTTCGCGGGTCATGCCGCCTCCAGACAAAACGCCCACACCGCGCAAACGGCTGCCCGCTTCGTACACATCCAGTTCCACGCCGCCGTCATGACATTGGGTAATTGCCACCACCACTACGTTGTGCTCCTGCGCACGCTGGAGGCTGGCGAGAAACGCTGGGTTATCGCTCGGCCCGGTACCGCTGCCGAAGCACTCCAGGACCAGCGCCTGGATACCGCTGTCGACCAGTGCATCCAGTTGCCCAGCGGTGATGCCCGGCACCAGCGGCAGCACACCGACATTGGCCAGGGCCTTGGGTTGGCGGTAATCCAGGCCGGCGGGAATTGCCTGGGCCTTGGCCACGCCGCCGTTGCGCTGCAGTGCGGCAAACGGATGGCGACCAAAGCTGCGGACCTTCGCGCAGCGGGTCGGTGCCATCAGCGCGCCGTGGAAATACAGCTGCACACCCGGTGCCAGGCCTTCGCCCAACGCGGCCAGGGCGCCGCTGACGTTTTCCCAGGCATCGCTGTCGGGCACGCCGGCCGGCAGCATCGACCCGGTAAACACCACGGGCGCCGGCAGGCCCAGCAGTTGGAAACACATGGCCGCCGCGCTGTAGGCCAGGGTGTCAGTGCCGTGCAGGATCAGTACGGCATCGGCGCCGTTGTCCACAGCCTCGACCACGGCGCTGCGCAGTTGCTGCCAGTAAGCGGGGGTCATGTTGGCGCTGTCGATCAGCGGCGCCATCTCCCGGAAGCGCCACGCGGGCACTTGCATGTTGGCAAGCTGCTCGCGCATGCGCGCCTCGAAACCCGATGCAGGCGCCAGGCCGTTGGCGCTGGCTTGCATGCCGATGGTGCCACCGGTGTAGAGCACCATGACGTTGTTGGATGGGGACATGAATTTTCTCCTGAACGAAAAACGCCGCCGGGCCCAGAGCATGCCCAAGGCCAGGCGGCGTGTCATCTATCTACGCTCAGCGTTGCACTTGAGCGTTCAGTTCAACCGATGGGGCTGCGTCCGGTTGCACCGGGTTGGCCGGCCAGGCCTTGCGGTCCAGGTCCAGGTCGGGGAACTGGCTGGAGTCGAACACCGGGGTCTTGATCCCGGCGGCGCGCTGGTCGTCGTAGTCCTTGAGCAGGCGCATGGCGATCTTGAACAGGAACGCCAGGGCGAACAGGTTGACGAACGCCAGCATGGTCATGGTGATGTCGGCGAAGGCGAACACGGTGCCCAGGTTCTCGATCGAGCCCCAGAAGATCAGCACCAGCACCAGCGCACGGTAACCGATCAGCACCTTGCGGTTGTTACCCACCAAAAAGCGCAGGTTGCTCTCGCCCAGGTAGTAGTTGTACATGATCGAGGTGAACACGAACAAAGCCAGGGCCACCGAGATGAACATACGGCCCCAGTCACCCACCACCGCAGCCAGGGAGTTCTGGGTCAGGGCAATGCCGTCGCCTTCAAAACCTGGGGTGTAGAACCCCGAGAGCAGGATCAGCAGCGCGGTGCAGGTGCAAATGATGAAGGTGTCGAGGAACACGCTGAACGCTTGCACCACACCCTGGGCGACCGGGTGCTCGACCGAGGCCACGGCGGCCACGTTGGGCGCACTGCCCAGGCCGGCTTCGTTGGCGAACACGCCGCGTTTCACGCCCATGATGATCGCGCTGCCCACCAGGCCGCCGAAGGCTTGGTCCAGGCCAAAGGCGCTCTTGACGATGGTCATCAACATGCCCGGCACCTGGTCGAATTGCAGCACGATCACGTAGACCGTCACGGCGATGTAGACCAGGGTCTTGACCGGCACCAGCAGGTCGGCGATCGAGGCAATGCGCTTGATCCCGCCGATGAACACCAGGCCCAGCAATACCGCCAGGGCCAGGCCGGTGTAGGTGGTGTCGAAGCCAAAAGCATTGTTCAGCGAGTGGGTCACGGCATGGGCTTGCAGGCCGTTGAAGGCAAAGCCGAAGGTCACCAGCAGCAGGAATGCCATGACCATGCCCAGCCAGCGTTTTTGCAGGCCGTGCTGGATGTAATAGGCCGGGCCGCCACGGTAGGTGCCTTCAGCGTCGGTGCGCTTGTAGAGCTGGCCGAGGGAACACTCGATAAAGCTCGAAGACATGCCCACCAGTGCGGTGACCCACATCCAGAACACGGCACCCGGGCCGCCGAGGGTCACGGCAATGCCGACGCCGGCGATGTTACCGGCGCCCACCCTCCCGGCCAGGCTGAGCATCAGCGCCTGGAACGAACTGAGTTGGCCGGCGCTGCTTTTCAGGCTGTCGCGAAACACCGCGAACATATGAAAGAAGTGACGAAACTGAACGAAACGCGAGCGGATCGTGAAGTAGCCACCGAGCCCGACAATGAGCACGATCAGCACTTTTCCTGAGAGGAAGTCGTTGATGACTTCTAGCATGGAGTATTCCTCGCTGTTTTTTGTAAAGGCAAAAGCCGGACGGTTCGACACATCGTGTTACATACAATCGCGCAGGCAGCACGATAGGTGGGTCGAGTGTTCGTCCCGGTTCCAAGTCGCGGGTTGTTATTAGTTCGGCGTTCGCATGCGGTTGACGACCGTGCATGCGAAGAGGGGCGGCACTATACCGATGTGCGCGCCAGCCGTCTGCAAGCAGCGCAACTGGGCGAGGAATGGTAGGCGGGCAAAGGGCTGAACCGGTTCACTTTTGTAGGAGCGAGCTTGCTCGCGAAGAACGTTAACGATAACGCGGACTTGCTGGATGAGCGCGGCGCTCTCAGGTTTTTCGCCAGAAAGCTCGCTCCTACAGGGAGCAGGCGTTAAAAAACAGGCAAAAAAAAGGGCCTGAAGAACAAGTCTTCAAGCCCTCAAAAGGGTGAGAGGTGTCTAGTCCCTCAACCTGGTGAGCGGTGCTACATGCGTTCAGGCCTTCAAAGGCACCAGACGCGGGGCAATCATGTTTTCCGGGCGCAGGATGTCGTCGAGCATGGCGTCGTCGAGCAAGCCTTCTTCACGCACCAGTTCCAGCACGCCGCGGCCGCTTTCAAGGGCGATACGGGCGATGCGGGTGGCGTTTTCATAACCGATGTACGGGTTCAGCGCGGTGACCAGGCCGATGGAGTGTTCCACCAGTTCGCGGCAGCGGGCTTCGTTGGCGGTGATGCCGACGATGCAGTGTTCGCGCAGCATGTCCATGGCGCGTTGCAGCAGGCGGATCGAGTCGAAGATTTTGAAGGCGATCAGCGGTTCCATCACGTTCAGTTGCAGTTGGCCGCCTTCGGCCGCCATGGTCAGGGCCAGGTCGTTACCGATCACCTGGAACGCGACCTGGTTCACCGCTTCCGGGATCACCGGGTTGACCTTGCCGGGCATGATCGAGCTGCCTGGCTGACGCGCTGGCAGGTTGATTTCGTTGATCCCGGTACGCGGGCCGCTGGACAGTAGGCGCAGGTCGTTGCAGATCTTCGACAGCTTCACCGCAGTACGCTTGAGCATGCCGGAGAACAGCACAAAGGCGCCCATGTCGGAGGTGGCTTCGATCAGGTCGGCGGCTGGCACCAGCGGCTGGCCGCTGATGGTGGCCAGGCGTTGTACGGCCAGGGCCTGGTAGCGCGGGTCGGCGTTGATGCCGGTACCGATGGCGGTGCCGCCCAGGTTGACTTCGGTCAACAGCTCCGGAGCCAGGGTCTTCAGGCGGGCCAGGTCTTCACCCAGGGTGGTGGCGAAGGCGCGGAATTCCTGGCCGAGGGTCATCGGCACGGCGTCTTGCAGCTGGGTGCGGCCCATTTTCAGGACGTGGCCGAACTCGACACCTTTGGCGGCGAACGCCTGGATCAGGCTGTCGAGGCTGGCCAGCAGCGCGTCATGGCCCAACAGCAGACCCAGGCGGATCGCGGTCGGGTAGGCGTCGTTGGTCGACTGCGCCATGTTCACGTCGTTGTTGGGGTGCAGGTACTGGTATTCGCCCTTCTGGTGGCCCATGGCCTCCAGCGCGATGTTGGCGATGACTTCGTTGGCATTCATGTTGGTTGAAGTGCCAGCGCCGCCTTGAATCATGTCCACCACGAACTCTTCGTGGAAGTCGCCGCGGATCAGGCGGGCGCAGGCTTCGCTGATGGCAGCGTGCTTGGCTTCGCTGAGCTGGCCCAACTCGCGGTTGGCGTCAGCGGCGGCTTGCTTGACCATTGCCAGACCGACCACCAATTTCGGGTAATGCGAAATCGGAACGCCGGAGAGACGGAAGTTATTCACGGCTCGCAGGGTCTGGATGCCGTAATACGCTTGGGCAGGTACTTCGAGTACGCCAAGCAGGTCTTTTTCTGTGCGGAATGATGCAGCGGAGGACATGACGGAAATCATCTCGATATGGACCCGGAACAGGCCGGAACGCTGCGAATGCTAGGCTTGCAGAAGTTTTTGGGCCAATGCTGTTAAGCACTGGCCTATGCACAAACGGCATAATGTTGATGTGACCCGGTTATCATGGCGGGCGTGTGTGCCAAAATGGTGCATGCCCTGGAGAATCAGATGAACCTTGAAAGCAAATGGCTGGAAGACTTTAGCGCCCTGGCTGCCACGCGCAGTTTCTCCCAGGCTGCCGAGCGGCGCTTTGTCACCCAGCCGGCCTTCAGCCGACGTATCCGCAGCCTGGAGGCCGCGTTGGGGCTGACCCTGGTCAACCGCTCGCGCACGCCCGTCGAACTGACGGCGGCGGGGCAATTGTTTTTGGTGACGGCGCGCACGGTGGTCGAACAACTGGGCGAAGTGCTGCGCCATTTGCACCACCTCGAAGGCGGGCAGGGCGAAGTCATGCAAGTGGCCGCCGCGCACTCCCTGGCATTGGGCTTTTTCCCACGCTGGATCGCGCAATTGCGCAATGAAGGGCTGAACATCGCCACGCGGCTGGTGGCCACCAACGTCGGCGACGCCGTGCATGCACTGCGTGAAGGCGGTTGCGACTTGATGCTGGCGTTCTACGACCCGGATGCCGCGATGCAGATGGACCCGGACATTTTCCCGTCGCTACACCTGGGCAACACAGAAATGCTCCCGGTCTGCGCCGCCGATGCCGATGGCAAGCCGTTGTTCGACCTGGAGGGCGAGGGCAGCGTGCCACTGCTGGCCTACAGTGCGGGTGCGTTTCTCGGGCGCTCGGTCAATCTGCTCTTGCGCCAACGTGCCCTGCGCTTTACCACGATTTACGAAACCGCGATGGCCGACAGCCTGAAAAGCATGGCCCTGGAAGGATTGGGAATTGCCTGGGTGCCACAGTTGAGCGTGCGCGCCGAACTGGCGCGCGGCGAGCTGGTGGTGTGCGGCGGGGCGCAGTGGCATGTGCCGCTGGAGATTCGCCTGTATCGCTGCGCGTTGGTGCGCAAGGCCAACGTGCGGTTGTTGTGGCGCAAGCTGGAAGGCGGCGCAGCGCAGTCCCCGGCGGCTGAGCGCGGTTAAATGTGGGAGCTGGCTTGCCTGCGATAGCGGTGTATCAGCTGACATTTCAGGCACTGACCCTCCGCCATCGCAGGCAAGCCAGCTCCCACAGTATTTTGTGGTGTTTTCGCTGACCTGGAAGTCAATAAAATCGCAGGTTTAAAGCGTAAGACAGATGGTCATCCAAGGGGCTGTTTATCTGCATTATTACGGTATACTGCGCGGCCTTCGGCCGGTCCAACCGGCCTTAATTCGTACAACAAGCCACGCCGGATTTCCCGCGTGGCTTGTTGTTTTTTGACGCGCCTGCGGGCGCCCAGAGAGAA
Organism: Pseudomonas sp. 25 R 14; assembly: GCF_900004755.1. Taxonomy (NCBI): domain Bacteria; kingdom Pseudomonadati; phylum Pseudomonadota; class Gammaproteobacteria; order Pseudomonadales; family Pseudomonadaceae; genus Pseudomonas; species Pseudomonas sp. 25 R 14. The sequence continues at coordinate 54,930 of NZ_CVTS01000005.1, forward strand.
GAGGCACGACGATGAGTGCATTGGTTGGCGTGATCATGGGCTCCAAGTCCGATTGGTCCACCCTTAGCCACACCGCCGATATGCTGGAAAAACTCGGCATTGCGTTCGAAGTGAAGGTGGTCTCTGCCCACCGCACGCCGGACTTGCTGTTCCAGTATGCCGATGAAGCAGAATCCCGTGGCATCGAGGTGATCATCGCCGGTGCCGGTGGCGCAGCCCACCTGCCGGGCATGTGTGCGGCCAAGACCCACTTGCCGGTACTCGGCGTGCCGGTGCAGTCGTCGATGCTCTCGGGCGTGGATTCGCTGTTGTCCATCGTGCAGATGCCGGCCGGGATTCCAGTGGCTACCCTGGCGATCGGCAAGGCTGGCGCGATCAACGCGGCATTGCTGGCCGCGAGTATCCTGGGCGCCAAGCACCCGCAGTTCCACGCGGCACTGAAGAAGTTCCGCGCGGAACAGACTGACAGTGTCCTGGACAATCCTGACCCACGCATCGCCTGAGGTTGATTGATGAAAATCGGTGTAATCGGTGGCGGCCAACTGGGCCGCATGCTGGCTTTGGCGGGTACTCCGCTGGGGATGAACTTCGCGTTTCTCGATCCGGCGCCGGACGCCTGTGCGGCGGCCCTGGGTGAACACCTGCGGGCGGACTACAGCGACCCGGACCACTTGCGCCAACTGGCCGATGAAGTCGACCTGGTGACCTTCGAGTTCGAAAGCGTCCCGGCCGAAACCGTGGCTTTTTTGTCACAATTCGTGCCGGTGTACCCGAGCGCCGAAGCCTTGCGTATCGCTCGCGACCGCTGGTTCGAAAAAAGCATGTTCAAGGACCTGGGCATTCCGACCCCGGCCTTCGCCGACATCCAGTCCCAGGCGGACCTGGACGCGGCGGTCGCCAGCATCGGCCTGCCGGCCGTGCTGAAAACCCGCACCCTGGGTTATGACGGCAAGGGCCAGAAAGTCCTGCGCACCGACGCCGATGTGGTCGGGACTTTCGCCGAACTGGGCAGCGTCGCCTGCCTGCTGGAAGGCTTCGTGCCGTTCACCGGCGAAGTCTCGCTGGTGGCTGTGCGGGCCCGTGATGGCGAAACCCGTTTCTACCCGTTGGTGCACAACACCCACGACAGCGGCATCCTCAAGCTGTCCGTGGCCAGTACCGACCACCCGTTGCAGGCGTTGGCCGAAGACTATTCCAGCCGCGTGTTGAAGCAACTGGATTATGTCGGGGTGATGGCGTTCGAGTTCTTTGAAGTCGACGGTGGCCTCAAGGCCAACGAAATCGCCCCGCGCGTACACAACTCCGGGCACTGGACTACCGAAGGCGCCGAATGCAGCCAGTTCGAAAACCACCTGCGGGCGGTAGCGGGCTTGCCGTTGGGTTCCACGGCCAAGGTCGGCGAGAGTGCGATGCTCAACTTCATTGGCGTCGTGCCGCCGGTGGAGCAGGTCATTGCGATTGATGACTGCCACCTGCATCACTACGGCAAGGCCTTCAAGGTCGGGCGCAAGGTCGGCCACGCCAACCTGCGTTGCAAGGATCGCGCGACCCTCGACGCGCAGATTGCCAAGGTCCAGGCGCTGATCGCCGCGCAATAACCCTGGGGTAGGCGGGAACCATTGGTTGCCGCCATCCTCTGATTGCAGGATGCCAAAGTCTGACTAGGCTTCAGCTAACTTTCATTCAGAGGGAAATGCCATGGGTATCATTGGAACCATCTTTATCGGTTTGATCGTCGGCCTGCTGGCGCGTTTCCTGAAACCAGGCGATGACAGCATGGGCTGGATCATGACCATCCTGCTGGGTATCGCCGGCTCTCTGGCGGCCACCTATGGCGGTCAGGCACTGGGGATCTACCAGGCAGGCCAAGGCGCAGGCTTCATTGGCGCGCTGGTCGGTGCCATCGTGTTGCTGGTGATCTACGGTCTGCTGAAAAAGAAATGATTTAGCGTCAAGCCCTCTGCGCTGCGCAGGCGCAGAGGGCTAGAATGCCGACACTTGTTTATTGGTCGAGCCACTCCATGCGCCGTCTTCTGTTGACTGTCCTTTTGCTGGGCTCAAGCCTGGCCCACACCGCTGAGCTGGCGGAAACCGACTGGCTGGAACTGATGCCCAAGTCGGACCAGAAAGCCCTCGAACAAATGCCTGATATCGACCACAACTCCCCGGAAGCCCTGGGCACCTTTACCGAAAAGGGTGGCCTGAAGCAGAGCAAGGGGTTGCCGGCGGTAATGTATTCGACCAAGACCGTGGCTGCCATGAATGGCAAGCACATCCGCCTGGGTGGCTACCCGGTGCCGCTGGAAACCGATGCCAAGGGGCGCAGCACCCTGTTCTTCCTGGTGCCTTACCCGGGCGCCTGCATCCACGTGCCACCGCCGCCGCCCAACCAGTTGGTGCTGGTGCGCTATCCCAAGGGCTTGAAGCTGGACGATATCTATACGCCGCTGTGGGTGACGGGCACGTTGAAGGTGGAGACGGTCAACAACGACCTGGCGGATGCGGCGTATGCGCTGGATGCGGGGGTGGTGCGGGTGGTGCAGGAGTCAGACCTGTAACCAGCGCCACAAATCCCCCTGTGGGAGCAGGTCTACAGGGGCAGGCTGGCGATACTCACGCCCATGGTGTGGCTCGCGCCAGGTGCCAGCACCACTACATCGTCCAGCACATTGGCCGTCTCGATGCACAGCATGCCCTGCCAGCCATCGTCGGCCATGTCATCGAGCGCCTTGGCGCGTTCAGTCCAGGGGTTCCAGATCACCGTCGATTTCGACCCTTCGCTGGTGAGCTGGATACGGCGCTGCCAGTCTTTATCAACGATGTTCAATTGTGCCGGGGTGTCGAGGTAGATGCGGTCGGTCTCGGCGCTGAAGTTCAGCGCTCCAGACTGTTGTTTGGTCTGCCAGCCGTCGGCGGTATCGATATAGTCCAGCCCGTCCAGGCCTTCGACCTGCACAGTGCGCACATCGCTGACGGCGAAGTAGCTGTGCAGCGCCTGGCTGATGGTCACGGTATCGCTGCCACGGTTGTGGCTGCTCAGGCGGATCTGCAGTTGATCATCCAGCAGGATGCTCATTTTCAGGTCGACCTGGTGTGGCCAGCCCGGGAACCCGCCCGCCGGCGCCGGTAGCACCAGCTCAACCCGGTTGTCTTCGACGCCGGCCAAGGTCCAGAGGGCGGTGCGCGCAAAACCATGGGCACCCGCTGGCTGATCACTCTGGCGCATCGCTTTCACGCTCTGCGGGTTGCGGTCGAACACGCCAAACCACGGCCAGCACACCGGCACGCCAGTACGGATGCCTTTGCCTTGCTTGAACAGCGCCTTGTCATTGGGCCAGATCACCGGTTTTGCGCCAGCAGGCTGGTAACTGAAGAGGTGCGCACCCTGTTGGGCCACCAGCACTTGGGCGCCGTTGTGGCGGATGCGCCAGCAGTCCAGCTCATCCATTTTCACGGTTTCAATGTGGGGCATAGGCATACAAGGCTCTCTCAATCACAGGCAATGGGGCAATGGACCGTCAAACCGCCGCGAGGTTTAACGCGCCCGCGATGGAACCGACCGGGTGCGACCGCTACCATCAATGGCAACGAACACAAACACCGCTTCGGTGACTTTTCGCCATTCGCTGGACAGCGGGTCATCGCTCCACACTTCGACCATCATCTGGATCGAGCTGCGGCCGATTTCCAGGGCCTGGGTGTAGAAGGACAACTGCGCGCCCACCGCCACCGGCACCAGGAAAGCCATGCGATCGATCGCCACGGTAGCCACGCGGCCACCCGCGACCTTGCTGGCCATTGCCGTGCCGGCCAGGTCCATCTGTGCGACCAGCCAACCGCCGAAAATATCGCCGAAACCGTTGGTTTCACGGGGCAGTGCGGTGATTTGCAGGGCGAGATCGCCTTGCGGGATAGGATCTTCTTGTTCGAGTTCGATCATGCCGGGGGTGCCTCTGACCCGTGACTCTTGGACTATGTAATCGGTGAATAGCCGTCTTGGAAAAACGATTCAGCCCCGAACATACTACGTTCGTCACGTTTTTCGAAAGGCGCCTTGAGGGAAACTCTGCGAAATCGGCTGGTCGGTGCCAACGACGTTTTCGCGCAACTTCCACTATAAGCAGGTGCAAGCTGGGCAGTATATCGGTCGGTAGCCTGTACGACGACTGTCGGTTCCTGATTTTGTACATCTATCTACATGGCTTTACAGGCGTCAAGAAAATGGCCAAAACAGTCAGGCAACTTGAGGGGTTTGACCATTGTTTCTTTTTAACGCTGGCCGCCAGTATTTGCAGGCGTTTTCGGGCCCCGACAATAATTCGAAGAGGGAACAGGCGGGCCTCGCAAGGGGGTGACTTTGCGAGTCGGCGCTAACCGCGGTGCAGGTGTTTAGACTGTGCTTTTCCAGGCAATTTGTTATCTTGCCGGACCTGCCTGGCGCAAACCCACGCTGTTGCGGATTCCTGATCTGACCTAATAAGAGAAGCCTTGCCATGACCACAGTGCCTTCAAGCATTGCGCCTCCCGCACGACCGCTGAACCGCAACGATTATAAAACCCTGTCGCTGTCTGCCTTGGGCGGGGCGCTGGAGTTCTACGACTTCATCATTTTTGTGTTCTTCGCCACGGTGGTCGGGAAGCTGTTCTTCCCCGCCGACATGCCTGAATGGCTGCGCATGATGCAGACCTTCGGTATCTTCGCTGCCGGCTACCTGGCCCGGCCGCTGGGCGGGATCATCATGGCGCACTTCGGTGACCTGCTGGGCCGTAAGAAGATGTTCACCCTGAGCATCTTCATGATGGCCGTACCGACCCTGATCATGGGCCTGCTGCCAACCTACGCGCAGATCGGCCTGTGGGCGCCGATCCTGTTGCTGCTGATGCGCGTGATCCAGGGCGCGGCGATTGGTGGCGAGGTGCCCGGCGCGTGGGTCTTCGTTTCCGAACACGTACCGCCACGCCATATCGGCTACGCCTGCGGCACCCTGACCAGCGGCCTGACCGGCGGGATTTTGCTGGGTTCGCTGGTCGCCACCGCGATCAATACGGCCTATACCCCGGAGCAGGTCTCCGATTACGCCTGGCGGATCCCGTTCCTGCTGGGCGGTGTATTCGGCCTGTTTTCGGTGTACCTGCGCCGCTGGCTGCACGAAACGCCGATCTTCGCCGAGATGCAGCAGCGCAAGACCCTGGCGGCCGAGTTGCCGTTGCGTGCGGTATTGCGCGACCACCGTGGCGCCATCGTGCTGTCGATGTTGCTGACGTGGCTGCTGTCGGCCGGCATCGTCGTCGTCATCCTGATGACCCCGACGGTGCTGCAGACCATTTACCACTTCAGCCCGACGGTGTCGTTGCAGGCCAACAGCCTGGCGATCGTCACCCTGAGTTTGGGTTGCATCGCGTCCGGCGCCCTGGCTGATCGTTTTGGTGCGGGCCGCGTGCTGGTCGCCGGTTGCGCGTTGCTGCTCGCGACCTCGTGGACGCTGTATCACAGCCTGCTGGATCACCCGGACTGGCTGTTCCCGCTGTACGCCTTGACCGGTTTGTTTGTCGGCACCATCGGCGTGGTGCCCTACGTGATGGTCAAGGCCTTCCCGCCAGTGGTGCGCTTCAGCGGCCTGTCGTTCTCCTACAACGTGGCCTACGCCGTGTTCGGTGGCCTGACGCCGCTGGTGGTGTCGCTACTGATGAAAGAAAGCCCGATGGGCCCGTCTTACTACGTTGCCATCCTTTGTGTGATGGGGATGGTGGTGGGCGGGTACCTGTGGAAGCGCGGGCGCTGAGCCCCCTGTAGGAGCCGGCAAGCCGGCTCCTACAAGGTTTTGTAGGCAATCAACGTTTACAGGGTGTTTCTGAATTACCGCAATCCCGCGCTTCACCCCCGCATTTACTCAGCCTCTCCCCGCGCCTGCCTGTTCTTCCAATACTGGCCTTTCATCTAATTGTCATATTCCAGACATAGAGTGTTCACACGGCCTACCGATACTTGGCCCCGATCCAACTATCCCTATCTGCTAGGAGTAAGGCATGAAACTGAAGCGTTTGATGGCGGCAATGACCTTTGTCGCTGCTGGCGTTGCGACTGCCCACGCGGTGGCCGCTGGTGTTGACCCGGCAATTGCGGCCTATACCAAAACCACTGGTGTATCGGGCAACTTGTCCAGCGTCGGTTCCGATACCCTGGCCAACCTGATGACCTTGTGGGCCGAGAACTACAAGAAAGAATACCCGAACGTAAACATCCAGATTCAAGCCGCCGGTTCCTCTACCGCGCCGCCTGCACTCACCGAAGGCACCGCCAACCTGGGCCCGATGAGCCGCAAGATGAAGGACAACGAACTGCAGGCTTTCGAGCAGAAGTACGGCTACAAGCCGACTGCAATCCCGGTGGCCGTGGACGCCCTGGCGGTGTTCGTACACAAAGACAACCCGATCAAGCACCTGACCATGGCCCAGGTCGACGCAGTGTTCTCGTCGACTCGCCTGTGCGGCGCCAAGGCTGATGCCAAGACCTGGGGCGACCTGGGCGTGACCGGTGACCTGGCCAACAAGCCAGTGCAACTGTTCGGTCGTAACTCGGTATCCGGCACCTACGGCTACTTCAAGGAAGAAGCCCTGTGCAAAGGTGACTTCAAGCCAAACGTCAACGAACAACCAGGCTCGGCTTCGGTCGTGCAGTCGATCAGCTCTTCGCTCAACGGCATTGGTTACTCGGGCATCGGCTACAAGACCGCCAGCGTGAAAACCGTGGCCCTGGCCAAGAAAGAAGGCGGCGAGTTCGTCGAAGACACCGAAGAGAACGCCCTGAACGGCAAGTACCCGCTGTCGCGCTTCCTCTACGTGTACATCAACAAAGCCCCGAACAAGCCTCTGGCCCCGCTGGAAGCCGAGTTCGTGAAACTGGTTCTGTCCAAGCAGGGCCAGGAAGTTGTAGTCAAGGACGGCTACATCCCACTGCCAGCCAAAGTTGTCGCAAAGGCACTGGCTGACCTGGGTCTGAAAGAAGGTAAATAAGCTACGGGGCCGGGTAAAACCGGCCTTTTCTGTAGGAGCGAGCTTGCTCGCGAAAAGCGTTAACGATAACGCGCCGTATCTGAGTCAACGCGGTGCCTTGACGTTTTTCGCGAGCAAGCTCGCTCCTACAGAAACTCCTAATTTTTCGGTCCGCTGCCAGCCCTGCTACGCGGCGGATTTCTTGCGTCACTGCATTGTCATCTTTCTGTCATACAGGATCGCTAGGGTGTGCGCATGAATGATCTGGCCAATTCCACCATGACGACGACTTCTCCCCCCAAGCGCATTGATTTCAATACGCCTGAGCTGCAACGCAAGCGCCGCATCCGCGCGCTCAAGGATCGCCTGACCCGCTGGTACGTGCTGGTCGGCGGCCTCGCCGTTCTCGGCGCTATCACGCTGATTTTCTTCTTCCTGGCCTACGTGGTCGCGCCGCTGTTCCAGGGTGCCAGCCTGACCAAGGACGACGCCCTGAGCCCGGCCTGGATGCAGGATGCCGGCAAGCCGTTGCTGATCTCGCTGGAAGAGCAGAACCAGGTCGCCATGCGGGTTTCCGACAAAGGCCAGGCATTGTTCTTCACGGTTGATACCGGCGCTGAACTCAAGCGTGTCGACCTGGCCCTGCCAGCCGGCGCCAGCGTGGTGTCCATCGGTAAAGATCAGCCGGGCAGCCCGTTGGTGATCCTCGGTCTGTCCAATGGCCAGTCCCTGGTGTTCCGCCACTCCTATAAAGTGACCTACCCGGACGGCAAGAAGACCATCTCGCCCGAGATCGAATACCCCTACGGCGAAGCGCCGATGGTGCTCGATGAAGCCGGTCGTCCGTTGGAACACGTTGCCCTCAACGCCACTGACACCTCGCTGATCATTGCCGGCTCCGCAGGTTCGCACCTGAACGTGCTGTCGGTGAGCCGCGAAGAAAACATGATGACCGGCGAAGTGGTCAGCGAGCAGAAGCGCATCGAACTGCCACAAATGACTGAGCCGGTGAAAGCGATCTTCGTCGATCCGCGCCAGCAATGGCTGTACGTGATCAACGGTCGCGCCCTGGCCGATGTGTTCAGCCTGCGGGACAACAGCCTCAACGGTCGCTACAAATTGCTGGAAGATGGCAGCGCCGAAATCACCGCCAGCACCCAGTTGGTGGGCGGTATCTCGCTGATCGTCGGTGACTCCAAGGGCGGCCTGGCCCAGTGGTTCATGGCCCGCGACCCGGATGGCGAGCAACACCTCAAGCAGATCCGCACCTTCCAGATGGGCACCACGCCTATCGTTGAAATCACCGCCGAAGAGCGTCGCAAAGGCTTCGTCGCCCTCGATGCCTCCGGTAAGTTCGGTGTGTTCCACAGCACCGCGCACCGTACCTTGCTGGTGGACCCGGTGGTCGAAGGCCAGGGCATCTTCGGCATGTCGCCACGGGCCAACCGTGTGATCGTCGAGGCCGGCGGCAAGCTGCAGCCGTTGGCGCTGGACAACCCGCACCCGGAAGTGTCCTGGAGCGCGTTGTGGAGCAAGGTCTGGTACGAAAACTACGACGAGCCTAAATACGTCTGGCAATCGACCGCCGCCAACAGCGACTTCGAACCCAAGATGAGCCTGGCGCCACTGACCTTCGGTACGCTCAAGGCCGCGTTCTACGCCATGCTGCTGGCCGCACCCCTGGCCATCGCCGCCGCAATCTACACCGCCTACTTCATGGCTCCGAGCCTGCGCCGCAAGGTCAAGCCGGTGATCGAGTTGATGGAAGCGATGCCGACGGTGATCCTCGGTTTCTTCGCCGGCCTGTTCCTGGCGCCGTATGTCGAAGGGCATCTGCCGGGGATTTTCAGCCTGCTGATGTTGTTGCCGATTGGCATTCTGCTGGCGGGCTTCATTTTCAGCCGCCTGCCTGAGTCGATCCGCCTGCGGGTGCCGGATGGCTGGGAAAGCGCGATCCTGATCCCGGTGATCCTGTTTGTGGGCTGGCTCTCGCTGTACATGAGCCCGTACCTGGAAACCTGGTTCTTCGGTGGCGACATGCGCATGTGGATCTCCCATGACCTGGGAATTACCTACGACCAGCGCAACGCCCTGGTAGTCGGCCTGGCCATGGGTTTTGCGGTGATCCCGAACATCTACTCCATCGCCGAAGACGCCGTGTTCAGCGTGCCACGCGGCCTGACCCTGGGCTCCCTGGCATTGGGCGCCACGCCATGGCAGACCATGACGCGGGTTGTGTTGCTCACCGCAAGCCCGGGGATTTTCTCGGCGCTGATGATCGGCATGGGCCGTGCGGTCGGGGAAACCATGATCGTGTTGATGGCCACCGGTAACACCCCGGTCATGGAAATGAACCTGTTCGAAGGCCTGCGCACCCTGGCAGCCAACGTCGCGGTGGAAATGCCCGAGTCGGAAGTGGGCGGCAGTCACTACCGGGTGCTGTTCCTCTCGGCACTGGTGCTGCTGTTGTTCACCTTCATCATGAACACCCTCGCCGAGCTGATCCGTCAGCGTCTGCGCAAGAAATACTCGTCGCTTTAAGAAAGGTAGAAGTCTGTGAAACAGAACTCCCTGAATGGATGGTTCAAGAGCGGCGCCCCAGGCGTCTGGATCAGCGGTGGCGCGGTGGCCATCGCGGTCATCATGACCATTGGCCTGCTGGCTGTGATCGCCGTGCGCGGCTTGGGTCACTTCTGGCCGGCCGACCTGATCCAGGCCAACTACAACGTGCCGGGCCAGGCCAACCACATCGTCATCGGCGAAGTGGTGCAGAAAGAACAAGTGCCACGCGAGCGCCTGAAAAGCGCGGGCTTGCCGGTACCGGACGAAGGTCCGGAGTTCATGACCCGTGAGCTGATCAAGGTCGGCAACCGCGATTTGAACGGCAACGACTTCACCTGGATCGTCGGCGAGTGGCTGACCGACCAGACCACGCCTGCCGAGTTGATGGCTATCGAGCGTCGTGAGTGGGGCAACTTCTACGGCACCCTGGTCAACGTCAAGCAAGACGGCAAGGTGATCGCTGAAGGCCAGGCTGCATGGCCCGAGCTGCAAGCGCGGGTTGACCGGGTGAACCGGTTGGCCGCTGATCTCAAGAGCCTTGAGAAGAGCGACATCGGTGCGATCAACGCAGGTCTTGAGCGTATCCGCCTGCACGGTCGCAAACTGGAACTCAGCGGCAAGCTCGACGCCGCCGCCCAGGCCGACATGGATGCCGATCGCGCTGAACTGAATGCGCGTTACCAGGCTGTGGAAGCGCGCCTGACCGACCTGCATGCCCAGTTCAACCGCGACAGCCTGACGGCCCGCGATGCCAACGGCAAAGAGCTTGAAATCAATATCGGTCATGTGGTGCATGCGTTCCAGCCGAACGCCATGGGCACCATGACCAAGATCGGCTTCTACATCAGTAAGGTCTGGGAGTTCTTGAGCGACGACCCACGGGAAGCCAACACCGAAGGCGGGATCTTCCCGGCGATCTTCGGCACCGTGATGATGACCCTGATCATGGCGATGATCGTGACCCCGTTCGGCGTGCTGGCGGCGGTCTACCTGCGTGAATACGCCAAGCAGAACACCTTGACCCGCATCATCCGCATCGCGGTGAACAACCTGGCGGGCGTCCCGGCGATTGTCTACGGTGTGTTCGGCCTGGGCTTCTTCGTCTACGTGCTGGGTGGTTCGGTGGACCGGTTGTTCTTCCCCGAAGCCCTGCCGGCGCCGACCTTCGGTACACCGGGCCTATTGTGGGCCTCGTTGACCCTGGCGCTGCTGGCGGTACCGGTGGTGATCGTGGCCACCGAAGAAGGCCTGGCGCGGATCCCTCGCACCGTGCGTGAAGGTTCCCTGGCACTGGGTGCGACCAAGGCGGAAACGCTGTGGAAAATCGTCCTGCCCATGGCCAGCCCGGCGATGATGACCGGCATGATCCTCGCCGTGGCCCGCGCCGCTGGTGAAGTGGCACCGCTGATGCTGGTGGGTGTGGTGAAGCTGGCACCGTCGCTGCCGCTGGACGGCAACTACCCGTACTTGCACCTGGACCAGAAGATCATGCACCTGGGCTTCCATATCTACGACGTCGGCTTCCAGAGCCCCAACGTTGAAGCAGCACGTCCGCTGGTGTACGCCACCGCGTTCCTGCTGGTGCTGGTGATCGCCACGCTGAACCTGTCGGCGGTATGGATTCGTAACCACCTGCGCGAGAAGTACAAGGCGCTGGATAGCTGATTGAATTGAACGCGGACCCAATGTGGGAGCGGGCTTGCTCGCGAATGCGGTGTATCAGTAACAGATGGGTCGACTGACCTGACGCTTTCGCGAGCAAGCCCGCTCCCACAGGGAACCGGGTTGGAAACAGATTTGAGGTAAACCGCAAGGCCCACTATGAAGCCGCGGTTCAACGAAACGAATTGGTAGCACAGGGAGCATCCCATGCAACATGAAACCCATTCCCACGGCATCAACATGTCAGCCCTGGGTCGCGACAAGCAGAGCCTGAGCCTGGCCGAAGAAACCGTAGCCATCGAAGTCCCGGGCCTGAGCCTGTACTACGGTGAGAAGCAGGCGCTGTTCGACGTCAGCATGAACATCCCCAAGCAGCGCGTGACCGCCTTTATCGGCCCGTCGGGCTGCGGCAAGTCCACGCTGCTGCGTACCTTCAACCGCATGAACGACCTGGTGGACGGTTGCCGTGTGGAGGGTGCAATCAACCTCTACGGCAGCAACATCTACCGCAAGGGCGAAGACGTGGCCGAGCTGCGTCGCCGTGTGGGCATGGTGTTCCAGAAGCCCAACCCGTTCCCCAAGACCATCTACGAAAACGTGGTCTACGGCTTGCGCATCCAGGGCATCAACAAAAAACGCATCCTCGACGAAGCCGTCGAGTGGGCCCTTAAAGGCGCGGCGCTGTGGGACGAGGTCAAGGACCGCCTGCACGAATCGGCCCTCGGCCTGTCTGGCGGCCAACAGCAGCGTCTGGTGATTGCCCGTACCATCGCCGTGGAGCCGGAAGTGCTGTTGCTCGACGAACCGTGCTCGGCACTCGACCCGATTTCGACGCTGAAGGTCGAAGAGCTGATCTACGAGCTCAAGTCCAAGTTCACCATCGTCATCGTGACCCACAACATGCAGCAGGCGGCACGGGTTTCGGACTACACCGCGTTCATGTACATGGGCAAACTGGTGGAATTCGGCGATACCGATACCCTGTTCACCAATCCGGCGAAGAAGCAGACCGAAGACTACATCACCGGTCGCTACGGCTAGGAAGCTGTGGTTCTGATTGCACTGACGCTGCGGTTCTCCGCACCTTACCGGACGCTCCAAGGACGCCAACATGATTAGCAAAGAAGGCCTTACCCACCACATCTCCGCGCAGTTCAACGCCGAGCTTGAGGAAGTGCGCAGCCACCTCCTGGCCATGGGCGGGCTGGTGGAGAAGCAAGTCAACGATGCAGTGACCGCGCTGATCGAGGCTGACTCGGGCCTTGCCCAGCAAGTGCGCGAGATCGATGACCAGATCAACCAGATGGAACGCAATATCGACGAGGAATGCCTGCGCATCCTCGCTCGTCGCCAGCCGGCGGCTTCCGACCTGCGCTTGATCATCAGCATCTCCAAGTCGGTGATCGATCTGGAGCGTATCGGCGACGAAGCCACCAAGATCGCCCGTCGTGCCATCCAGTTGTGCGAAGAAGGCGAAGCGCCGCGGGGTTACGTCGAAGTGCGCCACATCGGCGACCAGGTGCGCAACATGGTCCGCGATGCGCTGGATGCGTTTGCCCGCTTCGACGCCGACCTGGCGTTGTCGGTGGCCCAGTACGACAAGATCATCGACCGCGAATACAAGACCGCGCTGCGTGAGCTGGCGACCTACATGATGGAAGACCCGCGCTCTATCTCGCGGGTGTTGAGCATCATCTGGGTACTGCGCTCCCTGGAACGGATCGGCGACCACGCGCGCAATATCTCGGAATTGGTCATTTACCTGGTGCGCGGCACCGACGTACGGCACATGGGCCTCAAGCGCATGAAAGCCGAAGTTGAAGGCACGGCCGATCAAATCCCTAATGTTCCGGACGAATCTGACGATAAGTAAGATTGCCCGAGAAATAAACGCCCGGCCTCTGGTCGGGCGTTTTCGTTTGTGGCGTATGAGTTTTGCGCTGCGGGCAGCCATAAAGTCCCGGCGTGACTGATGAGTTTTTGGCAAAATGCCATCATTGTGAAGCGTTTTGCTTGCCGGGGTTTTGAGAGGATGAAGGGTCGATGAGTAAAGTCAGTGTGTTGGTGGTGGATGACGCCTCGTTTATTCGCGACTTGGTAAAGAAGTGCCTGCGTAACTACTTCCCCGGCATCAAGATTGAAGATGCGGTAAACGGCAAAAAGGCCCAGGCCATCCTGATGCGCGAAACCTTCGACATGGTTTTGTGCGACTGGGAAATGCCGGAAATGTCCGGCCTGGAACTGTTGACCTGGTGCCGCGAGCAGCCGCAGCTCAAGGCCATGCCATTTGTCATGGTCACCAGCCGTGGCGACAAGGAAAACGTGGTCCAGGCGATCCAGGCCGGGGTCTCCGGCTACGTCAGCAAGCCATTCACCAACGAGCAGTTGCTGAACAAGGTCAAGCAGGCCCTGAACAAGATCGGTCGCCTCGACGCCTTGCTGGCCAGTGCACCGACCAAGATGAACTCGGCCTTTGGCAACGACTCCCTCAGCGCCCTGACCGGCGGCAAGCCCGAAGCCGTCAAGCCAGCCCCGGTGGCCGCGCCGAGCAAAGGCCTGCTCAACAGTCCGCCTGTGCAAGCCGCCGTCGCCCCCTCGGCCGCCAGCGGTCGTGGCCAGGGCCAGTTGCGCCTGTCCAGTGGCACCCAGCAATGTGTGATCAAGGCCCTGAGCATCAAGGAGGCGCTGCTGGTGGTGCGCCGTGGCGACGTCCTGCCCCAAGTGCTGGAAAGTGCGGTGCTCGACCTGGAGCAAGGCGAGAACGCTGAAACCGCGCGCCTCAATGGCTACCTGCATGCAATCGTCGCCTACGAACCGCGCCCCGACAGCGACTGGCTGCAACTGACCTTCCGCTTTATCGACCAGGACGCGCAGAAGCTCGACTACATCTCCCGGCTGATCGCCCGGGGTACGGCGCAGAAGCATTTTGTGCCGGGTGCATAACCTGGGCAAAAATGCCGTGGATCGACCAATTGTCTGATTCTCGGCGCCCGTCTTGATTTATATCTGTTTCGATATAATCTCTCGATAGCGCTTCGGTGCTGTCGAGTGCCCGCCATGCCTTGAAACACACCGCTGCTGCTGTTGACTGAATCGTCGATTACGCTTTTTCTTTCCAGGAAAGGAGAAGTGAATGCCCAGGCACAAGGATGTGGTGTTTGTGGGAAGTGCACTCAAGGATCTCAGGTCGTTCCCGATTGAGGCGCGAAGAGCCGCTGGTTTTCAATTGGATCTTTTGCAGCAGGGCGAACAGCCTTTTGACTGCAAGCCGATGAAAACCATTGGGCGCGGGGTCAATGAGATTCGTATCACCGATGAGTCAGGAGCGTTTCGGGTGTTCTATGTGGTCAATCGGCCCGAGGCGGTTTATGTGTTGCATGCGTTTCGCAAAACCACGCAAAAAGCTGAAACGCGGGATATCGAACTGGCTCGCGCCAGATTGCAGGAGTTAGGTTAAGCCATGACTGACCAAAAGCTTCATACCGAACGCTTCGCCAGTGTTTGGGACGCCCTGGAAGACGCTCCCCAAGAGGCCGCAAACATGCGTTTGCGCTCAAAGTTGCTGCTGGAATTGTGCAAAGCCATTCGTGGCTGGAAGCTCTCCCAGAAGGACGCGGCCCAGCGGCTTCATATAAGCCAGCCACGACTCAACGATGTACTCAGTGGCAAGATCGACAAGTTCTCCCTCGATGCCTTGGTCAATCTGTCCGCCGCCGCCGATATGAACGTAGATATTTGCTTCTCGACGCAACCGGCCTGATCCACACAACACTGTCATGAACCCTTGCTAGCCTGCCGTTCGGTCATACCCGGCAGGTTTACCCCATGCTTGTGCGTTTTATGTTGTTTTGTGGCCTGTGCGCGGTCGCTTCATCGTCCCTGGCCATGACCCTCTATCGTTCCACCGATGCCCGTGGCGTGGTGTTTTTCAGCGACCAGAAAACCCCTGGCGCCCAGGCGTTTGTGTTCCAGGAGCGCCGGGTCGTGCCGGTGAAGCGCCAGGTGCTTGATCCCCTGCCGCCGCGTAACCTGCGGCCAGCGCAGTTTCAGCGCTACCCGTTGCCCTGGCGCGGTGGCCCCTTCCGCCTGACCCAGGGGCCTGGCGGCACGTTCAGTCACTCTGACGTCAAGAGTCGCTACGCCATGGATATCGCCATGCCTGAAGGCACGCCGATCATCGCTGCGCGAGGCGGGGTGGTGGTGAAGACCGAGAACAGCCAATCGGGGCGGGGCAGTGACCCGTCGGGCAACTTCGTGCGGGTGTTACACGATGACGGCACCCAGAGTGTGTATCTGCACCTCAAGCTGGGGTCGGTCAGTGTCAGGGAAGGGCAGCGGGTGGCGGTGGGCAGCCCATTGGCGCTGTCGGGCAATACCGGCAACAGCAGTGGGCCACACCTGCACTTTGTGGTGCAGCGCGATACGGGGGCGGGGTGGGTGTCGATTCCGTATGAGTTCACGCAGCCGGTACAGGCGTTGCCCAACTTTGCGTCGGGCACGCGGTAAGGCTTTTGTAGGAGCGAGCTTGCTCGCGAAAAACCTGAGGGCGCTGCCGGGTGTCAGGATCCCAGCGTTATCGTTAACGTCCTTCGCGAGCAAGCTCGCTCCTACAGGGGGTGTGCCCTAGTCGAGCATCAAGACCTTGGCCAGCACGATTTTCGGGCCTTTCATCTTCTTGATGATGATCCGCAGGCCTTCCACTTCCAGCACTTCTTCCTCTTCCGGCACCCGGTTCAGGGTTTCGTAGATCAAGCCAGCGAGGGTTTCGGCTTCGATGTGATCCAGGTCGATACCCAGCAGGCGTTCGATCTTGAACAGCGGCGTATCGCCACGTACCAACAGCTTGCCCGGCTGATAGGCGAGGATGCCGCGTTCGGCCTTGCGGTGTTCGTCCTGGATATCGCCCACCAGCACTTCGAGCACGTCTTCCATGGTCAGGTAGCCGATGATGTTGCCGTCGGCTTCTTCAACCAGCGCAAAGTGCGCGCCGCCCTTGCGAAATTGCTCCAGCAGTTGCGATAGCGGCATGTGCCGCGAAACGCGCTCCAGCGGGCGGGTCAGCTCGGCCAGGTTGAACGACTCGGGAATATGGTCCAGGGCCGCCAGTTCCAGCAGCAGGTCCTTGATGTGCAGCAGGCCGACAAACTCACCGCGCACGGCGTCGTACACCGGATAGCGACTGAATTTGTGGCGGCGGAACAGCGCGAGGATTTCCTTGAGTGGCGCGTTGAAGTCCAGCGTCACCAGGTCTTCTCGGGAGTTGGCCCAATCCACTACTTCCAGCTCGCCCATTTCCACGGCCGAGGCCAGTACACGCATGCCCTGGTCGCTCGGGTCCTGGCCGCGGCTGGAGTGCAGGATCAGCTTGAGTTCTTCACGGCTGTAATGGTGCTCGTGGTGCGGGCCTGGCTCGCCTTGGCCGGCAATACGCAGGATCGCGTTGGCGCTGGCGTTGAGCAGGTAGATCGCCGGGTACATCGCCCAGTAGAACAGGTACAGCGGCACGGCGGTCCACAGCGACAGCAACTCGGGCTTGCGAATGGCCCAGGACTTGGGGGCCAGCTCACCGACCACGATGTGCAGGTACGAAATCACAAAGAAGGCGGCAAAGAACGACACGCCCTTGATCACTTCAGGCGATTCGACGCCCATCGCGCCCAGCAGCGGCTCCAGGATGTGCGCGAAAGCCGGCTCGCCGACCCAGCCCAGGCCCAGGGACGCCAGGGTGATACCCAGTTGGCAGGCCGACAGGTAAGCGTCGAGCTGGCTGTGTACGGTGCGCAGGATCTGCCCGCGCCAGCCATTGGTATGGGCGATTGCCTCGACCCGGGTGGCGCGCAGTTTGACCATAGCAAATTCCGCCGCAACGAAGAAACCGTTGAGCAGTACCAGGATCAGTGCAAAAAGAATCATGCCGAAATCGGCGAAGAGTGTCGCGAGGGTGATACCAGGGGAAGGGTCCATGATGGGGTTTTGCGAGTTCCGTGTGTTCAAAAAGGGGTGATGGCTGTGCCTCAAGGGCGGGCACAAGTCAGGCAATGTAGCGGCTGAAGGAGCGCTTGCCTAGTGGCGGCTGCCGGGTGGGCGCGCGAATGCATGCTGCATAGGGCTTATGTGGGAGCTGGCTTGCCTGCGATGCAGACGCCTCGGTCTTACAGAAGCACCGAGGTGATGCTATCGCCGGCAAGCCAGCTCCTACATGGGATGGAGGGGATTTTCAGATTAATCCTTCGCCGCGATTGCCGGCGAGCGGCTGACCTGTGCTGGCGCAAAGTGGCAGGTAAAGGTACTGCCGTGGCCCAGTACGCTGCTGATTTCCAGGCGGGCCCGATGGCGCAACAGCACATGCTTGACGATCGCCAGGCCCAGCCCGGTGCCGCCGGTGTTGGAGTTGCGGCTGGAGTCGACACGGTAGAAGCGCTCGGTCAGGCGTGGCAAATGCTTGCTGTCGATACCGATCCCCGAATCCTGCACGCTCAGGTGCGCGCCGTGCTGATCGGCCCACCAGCGGATGCGGATCGTGCCTGTGTCCTGGGTGTATTTCACGGCGTTGAACACCAGGTTGGAAAAGGCGCTGCGCAACTCGCCCTCGCTGCCTTTGAGCAGCACCGACGGGTCGGCCTCCAGGGTGATGTACTGGCCGCGTTCGCCGGACAGGGCCTGGGCATCGTTCTTGATGGTCTGCAGCAGGCTCTGTACGGCCACGGGATGGTTGTCCGAGGGGTAGTCGGTGGCTTCCAGCTTGGCCAGCAGCAGTAGGTCGTTGAGCAGAGTCTGCATGCGCGAGCCTTGTTGCTGCATTTGCTGCAAGGCACGGCTCCAGCGCGGGTTGACCTCTTCGACGTTGTCCAGCAGCGTCTCCAGGTAGCCGCAGATCACCGTCAGCGGGGTACGCAGCTCATGGGAGACGTTGGCGACGAAATCCTTGCGCATCTGTTCCAGCTGATGGATACGGGTCACGTCGCGCACCAGCATCAAGTGTTCGTTGTTGCCGTAGCGCGTGAGGTACAGCTGGATACGCACCCGGTCGTTGGTGGGCGACGGGATTTCCAGGGCTTCTTCGTAGTTATCCTGTTCGAAGTATTCCTTGAAGCGCGGGTGGCGCACCAGGTTGGTCACCGGCTGGCCGCTGTCCTGGGGCGTCTTGAGGCCCAGCAGAGTCTCGGCGGCGCGGTTCCACCATTCCAGGTTGCCGTCGCTGTCGAGCATGATCACCGCGTCCTTGAGCGCGGCGGTCGACTCCTGGACCCGGTCGATCACCGCTTGCAGGCGGCCACGTACCCGTTGGTCGCGGCGTTGCAGGTGGTAGATGCTGTCGAACACCTCACCCCACAGGCCGTAGCCGTCGGGTGGTGCCTCATCGGGTTTGTGCTGGCGCAGCCACTCGTGCAGGCGCAGCAATTGCTTGAGGGTCCAGCCCAGGTAGAGGCCCAGGCCGATGGCCAGGCTCCAGCCGTAGTAGCCGCTGATAAGGCCGACCAACAGGCAGCCGGTGACCAGCAGGAGCATGTGGCGGATCAGGGTGCCATGCCAGTTTTGATTCACTTGAACATGCGTCCTTGTCGGCTGTTAAGTCTGGATAGGGCTGGCTCAGCCTTTGGTTGAAAACCTATAACCGGTACCGCGCACGGTTTGTACCAGATTCTCGTAGGCATCGCCCAAGGCTTTGCGCAGGCGGCGGATATGCACGTCAACGGTGCGCTCCTCGACATACACGTTGCCGCCCCACACCTGGTCGAGCAATTGCCCACGGGTATAGGCGCGTTCCTGGTGGGTCATGAAGAACTGCAACAGGCGGTATTCGGTGGGGCCCATCTCGGCCGGCTTGCCATCGATGGTTACGCGGTGGCTGATCGGGTCCAGCAGCAGGCCGCCGACTTCAATCGGCGCCTCGCCATCGGTCGGACCGGCGCGGCGCAGTACGGCCTTCAGACGTGCGACCAATTCCCGTGGGGAAAATGGCTTGGTGATGTAGTCATCGGCACCGACTTCCAGGCCCTGGATCTTGTTGTCCTCTTCGCCCTTGGCGGTGAGCATGATGATCGGGATATCCCCGGTCAGCTCATCGCGCTTGAGACGCCGGGCCAATTCGATGCCGGAGGTGCCGGGCAGCATCCAGTCCAGCAGGATCAGGTCCGGCTTGCGGTCGACGATAATGGCGTGGGCCTGCTGGGAGTTCTCTGCCTCCAGGCAGTCATAGCCGGCCATTTCCAACGCAACGGCGATCATTTCGCGAATGGGCGCTTCGTCGTCAACGATCAGAATGCTCCTGCCAACCATGCTAAGTCCTCTTGTCATTTAACTGTCTTGCGCCGCATTAGATAACGGAATTATTGCAGTCGTGTGACAGTATTTTACTGGCCTGCGCAATCGGACTGGTCCTGAACTACGCTTTGAGTCCGAATCCTGACAACCGCAAAAGGAAGGTTCCGATGACTCAACGTACTTTTTCCTGGAAAGCCCTGCTGGTCACGGCGGTGCTGACGCTGCCGACACTGGCATTTGCGGCAGAGCCAGCCATGACTAAAGACGGGATGTTGGTAGATCACAAGGGCATGACGCTCTATACCTTCGCCAAGGATGCTGGCGGCAAATCCATGTGCAATGACAAGTGCGCGACCAACTGGCCGCCGTTGAAGGCCGAGTCCACCGATAAGTCGATGGGCGAATGGACCGTCATCACCCGTGACGACAACACCAGCCAATGGGCTTACGACGGCAAGCCGTTGTACACCTTCATTGCCGACAAGAAGGCTGGCGATGCGACCGGCGACGGCAAAATGGAGGGCGCCTGGAAGATCGCCAAGCCCTGACCTTCCTTGTAGGAGCCGGCAAGCCGGCTCCTTATCGAAAGGCGTAGTCCGCCACAATCCCGAGAAAAATCGCCAGTCCCGCCCAATGGTTGTGCAAGAACGCCTTGAAGCACTTCATCCGGTCCCGATCCCGGGTGTACCAGAACTCCCAGGCAAAACACCCCGCCGCTGCCAGCAGGCCCAGGTGGAACCAGCCTCCCAGCTCAAAGCGCGAGCCTGCCAGCAGCAGGCAAACTAGCGCCAGCCCCTGCAAGGTGAGGATGATGATGCGGTCGGCATCGCCAAACAGAATGGCGGTGGATTTGACGCCGATTTTCAAATCGTCATCGCGGTCGGTCATCGCGTAATACGTGTCGTAGGCCACCGTCCACAGCAGATTGGCGATGTACAGCAACCACGCAATGGCCGGCAGGCTGCCGGTCTCGGCGGTGAACGCCATGGGCATGCCCCAGGAAAACGCCGCGCCCAGCACCACTTGCGGGTAATAGGTGTAGCGCTTCATGAACGGGTAGCTGACAGCCAGGGCCAGACCGCCCAGCGACAGCCAGATGGTCGCGGCGTTGGTCAGCAGCACCAGCAGGAAGCTGATGCTCATCAGCACTGCAAAGAACACCAGCGCTTCCTTGGAACTGATCTTGCCGCTCGCCAACGGACGTTGCGCCGTGCGCTTCACGTGGCCGTCGACCTTGCGGTCAGCCCAGTCATTGATCACACAACCGGCGGCCCGGGTCAGTGTCACGCCGAGGACAAAAATCACGATATTGCTCAGCGACGGCGAACCCTTGCCGGCGATCCACAGCGCCCACAGGGTGGGCCACAGCAGCAGGTAGATGCCGATGGGCTTGTCCATGCGCGTCAGTTGAACGAAGTCCCAGGCCCGAGGGTTCAGGCGGTTCAAAGATTGGAGCAGGCGCTGGTACATCAGCAATTCTCCGCAGATTCGTGCACCGCTTGCCACAGGCTTGGCAGGAAGACTTCCGCCACCAACACGCTCAACGCGCCGCGATCAAAGCGCGAGCGCCGGGCCCACAAACCGTTGGTCTGATCTGCCGTCGGCAGCCAGGCACGTGGGTAGTGGCAAACCTCGATAGCCTGGCGGGCGAAGGCCTGGTCACAAAACAGCAGTTCACCCAACGAGCGACTGCCCAACTCATCCATATGCAGGCCGTCGCCCTGCAAGGCACTACGGGCCGCCACGCTGCGGGCGAACACCCAGGCCTGGCCGTGACCGCGCAAATACACCTCGCGCACCCAGCCAATACTGGCCGCTGGCAGGTCGAGGGCGGCGCATTCGTCGTCTCGCAGGGGCTGCCAGCCTTCGAACAGTGGCGTGACACTGAAGCCATCGTTGGACAGGTGCGTCAGGCGGCGAGTCAGCGAGCCCTCATCGAACAGCCAGTCGAGGGCAAGGGGTGCGGGCAGAGGGTGCAGAAGGCTCTGGTTCAGCCATTGGCAGGCATCGGGAACGGCAATCGAATGCGGCACGGGGAGTCATTATTGGCAGTTAATGAGGCGCCGAGCTTACCATGCTCACCCGAATTTTTGCCGGGCTGCGCCGGGACATTGGGCCGAACGTGCTTGCATCTGGGCGCCCCGATCAGTACAAAACGCCCTGAGCCGGACGGCAATGCTGGATCTATCGACTGTCGGCCAGTAAGCCTGGACCCTGAGGAAGCAAGTAATGAAGAAGTGGCAATGTGTAGTCTGCGGCCTGATCTACAACGAAGCAGACGGTTGGCCGGATGATGGGATCGCCCCAGGCACCCTGTGGCAGGACGTCCCTGAAGACTGGCTGTGCCCGGACTGCGGCGTCGGCAAAATGGATTTCGAAATGATCGAAATCGGTTGATTCGCTGAATTTAAGAAACGAACTACAAGGAGAAAGGAATGAGCGCACCTGTCGTGATCATCGGTACGGGCTTGGCCGGTTACAACCTGGCTCGGGAGTTTCGTAAGCTCGACAGCGAAACCCCGCTGTTGCTGATCACTGCAGATGACGGGCGTTCCTACTCCAAACCCATGCTCTCCACCGGTTTTGGCAAAAACAAGGATGCTGATGGCCTGAGCATGGCGACCCCGGGCACCATGGCCGAGCAACTGAAGGCCGAAGTGCGCACCCATACGCGAATCAGCGGGATCGACCCTGGGCACAAGCGCCTGTGGATCGGCGAGGAGGCGGTGGCCTACCGCGACCTGATCCTGGCCTGGGGCGCCCAGACCGTGCAGGTACCGGTCGAGGGCGATGCCGCTGAACTGATTTTCCCGATCAACGACCTGGAAGACTACGCACGCTTTCGCCACGCCGCCGCCGGCAAGCGCCGCGTGCTGCTGTTGGGCGCGGGCCTGATCGGCTGTGAATTTGCCAACGACCTGATCCTCGGCGGCTATGCAATCGACTTGGTGGCACCGTGCGAGCAAGTCATGCCGACCCTGCTGCACCCGGCTGCGGCTGCAGCGGTGCAGGCCGGGCTCGAAGGCCTCGGTGCGCGCTTCCACCTGGGGCCGGTGCTCAACCGCCTGCAACGCACGGCTGACGGCCTGGAAGCCCATCTGTCCGATGGCACGGTGATCGAATGCGACCTGGTGGTCTCCGCCATCGGCCTGCGCCCCCGGGTGGACCTGGCGGCTGCGGCTGGCCTGCAAATCAACCGTGGGATCATGGTCGACCGCCACCTCAAGACCTCCCACGCCAATATCTACGCCCTGGGCGACTGCGCCGAGGTCGATGGCCTGAACCTGCTGTACGTCATGCCCCTGATGAGCTGCGCCCGCGCCCTGGCCCAGACCCTGGCGGGCAACGCCACGGCGGTCAACTACGGGCCGATGCCGGTCACAGTGAAAACCCCGGCCTGCCCGCTGGTGGTCTCGCCACCGCCACGGGGCACTGAAGGCGTGTGGAGCGTCGAAGGGCAGGGTGGTGACATCAAGGCTTTGTGCCGCGATTCCTCCGGGCGCCTGCTGGGCTATGCCCTGACCGGCACGGCGGTCATGGAAAAACTGGCCCTGAATAAGGAACTTCCGCCACTGCTGGCGTAAATGCTGGTCGTTCTGTCGGAATAACCACCTTTTTCCCCCTAGAAAGGTCGCCGTGAGACTGGCGCAGGCACCAATGGCATGCCATCCTCACTCCCGTCTGCCGCAGAGTAGAGCCTGCGGCGCCTTGGCGCTGCTCCAGCAGAGAGCAGCACGGACATAACAACAAAAAACCGTCAAAGAGGCTTCACCTATGCGTAAACCAGAACTCGCAGCCGCCATTGCAGAAAAAGCAGACCTGACCAAAGAACAGGCCAACCGCGTCCTCAACGCCGTACTTGAAGAAATCACCGGCGCCCTGCACCGCAAGGACAGCGTCACCCTGGTTGGTTTCGGCACCTTCCTGCAACGCCACCGTGGCGCCCGCACCGGCAAAAACCCGCAAACCGGCGAGCCGGTGAAAATCAAGGCGAGCAACACCGTAGCGTTCAAACCGGGCAAGTCGCTCAAAGACAGCGTCAACCCGTAAGCGCGGCACCGTCTCGAAGGGAGGCGGGGTGGTATGAAAAATGGGCACGCCGACTGGGTCGGGTGCCCATTTTTGTTGGGGTGTATCATCAGGCTCTGTTGAACCGCGTCAGCAGGCGTTGTGCGGTCCTGTTTACTAGGGCAAGTACAACGCTAATATCCGTTTGTGAGTTCAGTCATGAGCTCTTCAAATGACGCGCAAACAAATACCAGTGATAGGGTTAGTCGCAATAAATAAAAATATTTAGTTTTTTGCTATAGGCACTTTGAAGAAACTTGACTAGGTCTTTTAATTCGCTGGAATTTAAGTTTTTTGATTTTATCGCTTTTTCGATTTCAGTCACTAAAGGTAGAATTTCGCCGAACAAAATACTTGTGTCGGCGTAATAAACAGAAAATTTATGCGTCTTTGGGAAATCTTTTCTTGGTGCTGATGCGTCCATAAGAACGCCATGGATAGATTCACTCAAGCAAAAAATCGGAGTGTTCTCATTAACGTCTTTTTGATTTTCTGCTGCCATAAAGTCAAGAGGCATAAAAATTTCCATGTCAGGACGGAAAGGCAGGCATAGTTAGTTTAGCTTTCTGGATATACTGGGGTTTTTATATTATCCGGAAGTATTTCAAGAATCGTCAAGTCATCATTCGTGTTCTTTATTTTATAGTGTCTCGTTGTGAAGGTTTCTCGCCATATGTTTTCAGTGATTGAAGATATTGTGTCGGTATCGTATTTATAGAGCGTTTCGACGTACTCGCCTGTATTGAGTAAGCTATAGCGCGCTGTTGGATGAAAGCTTGTAAGCGTAGTAATAGAAGCTGAGTCAAGATTGGCATCTGTGCTGTCTTCAAAGTTGCTGCCGAATGCCAGTTCTATAATGCGGTTCGGTTCGTTAATAAAAAATCTCCTGTATACAATCCATTGGCTTTTAAGTTTTACATATTTGGCGTATTGTATTTCGGCTATAAAGTTGTCGTTTCCGTCTAAGAAGTAGCACTGCCTGTCTTTAGCCGGCTCCGAATTTTTAAGTAAGCACCCGGGTTTACACCCTTGTAATTCGCAGGTGTACGGTGCCGGATTATATGAGGGCATGACTCCCATATCCCATTTTTTGGTTTTGTGTGTATGTTCTGCCAATGATATTAGTTCAGGGTATTTGTCGTTGTATTCATTTGGCAATTTGAGTAAAAGGACTTTCATAGCGGTCCCCCATTTGGCCAGCGGGAAAGTTTTTCCGCCGCTGAGTTCAAGGATGAGTGTCTTCAAACCTTGCTCGAATTCGGATTTTGTTTTAACCCCTTTTAGAGTTCCCCATACAAGGTAAAGGGAACAGATTTAGTTTTATTAAAAAGCCTATTAAATATATCTGTGCCCTTTTGTTTATTTTGCTTTTTAGAACGGAAGTTCAAAAACGATTTTACCTAGCCTGTTTTTGATTAGGTAACTGTTTTCACCGAACTCAGCAGTTTTGAAAAGATCAGTTCGGTCAATAAAACCAGGAGGCTCATGCATCCAGATTTTATTTTCTGGAAAGAGCTGATCTTGGCAATACCAACTTTCACCTACCTCTGCATTAAGAACTCTAAAAACATTGATTTTGTGCTTTTTGTTTTTGCTTGTTTTTGAAAGTTTTTTAATTGAGCTCTCCAGTTGAAAATTAGTTATTAAGACTTTTTCAGCAGTTTGATTTATTAGTTCTACGATCACATCGTTACTTTCTTTTGTTGTGGCGATTACAATTAGCGCGCGACGTAACTCTTCCAACAACTCTATATCTTGGCTGAGACGGCTCAAAGATAGAAAATTCTTGAAGTCAAAGCTTTCTACAAAAATATTTGTTGACCCTAGTACGTTGTCGAACAAGTCCTCATCGCCACGTGGACCTAGTGAAACAACTATTTTACTGCTGCCATTTATATCAATTTTAGGCAGAAACTCCATGAATATCTGGGTGATGTGGTGGCTTAAATGACGGATGCGAATGCCCATTGTTAGAGCGGCTTCGTCACTTTCTTGTAGAGTAAGTATCTTCAGACTCATTGCTATACTCGCTTGGAAAAACTAGCGGTTATCAGGCGTGCCGTATAATTTAAGGTAGCCATCTCTCGTGTCAACCTGTGGCAAAGGATTTTTGTGAATCGGTGAAGGCATATTCCCGTTGTTTCTTGCTGCATGTTTATCTGTAATTTTTTGCTCGGTAGCCTTGGCTTGAAGTCGAGTTTTATTTTTCTCTACTATCACTGCCTTATAACGCCCAGCTTGAGGCTTGTTAAGCGCGTTGACCTGTTGGTTTGCGCGGGGAGAAGTGCCATTTTTGTTCAGCGGACGTCCG
This sequence comes from Pseudomonas sp. 25 R 14, assembly GCF_900004755.1. Lineage (NCBI taxonomy): Bacteria > Pseudomonadati > Pseudomonadota > Gammaproteobacteria > Pseudomonadales > Pseudomonadaceae > Pseudomonas > Pseudomonas sp. 25 R 14. The sequence continues at coordinate 80,791 of NZ_CVTS01000005.1, forward strand.
CTGATGCCAGGCTTCATCATTCGCCCGGTTTTCGTATCAACGATGACATAGACATGGTTAGGGTTTTTGCTTGCATGGCTGTTGCCGTGGACTTTTCCGCTGCCACCGCAGGGAGTGAGTCCTAATGGATCGACCCAGCCAAAAGGATTATCGGCGTAGGTGTAAGTATTGATCCCACCCGCCAACCCAATCGGATCCGGCGTCGTAAACCTTCCCACATCCGGATCATAAAACCTGAACGTATTAAAATGCAGCCCCGTCTCCCGGTCCAGGTACTGCCCCTGAAACCGCAGGTTCTGCTCTTCAATGAAGTACGGTTCCCGCACCTCTTCCACTGTATTGCCCCACACCCGATATGTTGCCTGCCACAGGGTGTGTCCGTCAGCCTCGGTGACCTGTTCCGGCAAGCCGTTGAGATCGTTGTGGTAATAACGAATTTTTTGCAGCGCCCCGATGCCGTCAACGCGGGCCAGGGGTTGGTAGCCTTCGTCTTCATAGACGTAAAGGCTGGTTTGGCTGTGTTTATGCTCCTGCAATAGACGCAAGCCGTCCCACATGAATTGGGTTTCGCTTAGCGGATAGCCATTGCTGCCGTGTTCGGTCTTGCCGATGCGTCGGCCCAGTGGGTCGTAGGCCATCCGCACCACGCTGCCGCCTTCATTGCGCACTTCGATCAGTCGGCTTTCGGCGTCGTACGCAAAGTGTTGTACGCCACGAGCGCCGCTGCGTTTTTCGATCATTCGGCCAAAGGCATCGTAGCGGTAGCGTTTGTCCTGATAGGTCAGCAGTTTGTTGTGTACCACCAGCCCGGCCCCGGACTGTGGGCCGTCCAGCAGGTTTGCCGCCGCGTCGTAGGCGAAGGTTTCGCGCTGGCCATGCAGGCTGTCCTGGCTTGCGATAATGCGGCCGGTGGCGTCGTAGTGCAGGAGTTGGCGATGTTGCGCGCTGGGTTGTTGATCGAGTTTGCCGATCAGGTTGTCGGCGGGGTCGTATTCAAAGTGCTTTTGCACCGCCGCCGGCATCAACGCCGGCTGGCTGGTGTGACGGCGTTGGCGGGCGCGCAGGCGGCCGCTGCGGTCGTACTCGCTGCGGGTGCTGATCTGGCCTTGGGTGCGCAGCACTTCGCGGTGCAGGCGGTCACGCTCGAAGTCGCTGATGACCTGGCCGTCGAGGTTGATCTGATGCAGATGGCCACTGCCGTAATACAAGCGATTGAGCCAGCGGCCGTCGGGCAGTTGGGTCTGGATCAGGTTGCCGAGTTCGTCGTAGTGGTGTTGCAACTCGCCGGCCGAACTGCGCTCGGCGAGCAATTGGCCAACCGCGTCATAGGCAAAGCTCAAAGCTTGGGCATTGCCCTGCAGGTCGGTGAAGGACACGTCCGTAAGCTGGTCCAATGGATCGTAGGTGTAGTCCGTGCGGCCATCGTCAGTGGTTTTGGCAATCAAGCGGCCAATGGCATCGCGCTCCAGTCGATGCACGATAGGGGCGGGCGGTGTCTCGGGGACCACGGCCAGGCCCGTGCCATAAGGCGCCGCAAGGGCGGTCACAGTGGTGACGTTGTCCAGGCGGTCGTAGCTGTAACGCTTGGCGCTGCCGTCCAGGTCTTGCTGCTCCGTCAACCGATCCCCATCATCCCAGGCAAACCGATAACGTTCCCCGTTCTCGTTGATCAGCGCTTGCAGCCGACCAAAGCTGTCATAGCTGAATTGCACTTGCCGACCATGGGCATCGGTGCGCTGACGGACCTGGCCGCGACGGTTGTGTTGATAGCACGTGGTGTGGCCGGCCGGATCGGTGTAAGCCGTCAGTTGGCCGCTGATATCACGCTGGTACTGCTCGCTACGCCCGTCGGGTAATTGGCTGCTGAGCAAGCGCCCCAGGGCGTCATAGTGGAACTGGGTCCGTTCGCCGAGGGCATCGGTGATGACCTGCAAAAAACCCTGCTCGTTATAGCCGAACCGCGTCGGGTAACCCGAGCAATCGGTGTGTTCGACCAGTTGCCCGAACGGGTTCCAGCGCAGTTTTTTGCTTTTGCCCGTGGCGTCGATAATCTCGACGACCTGGCCATGGGCGTCATAGCGGTAGCGGGTGACATGGCCCAGCGGGTCGATGGCGACGGTGCAGTTGCCGCGTTGATCATAGCGGTAGCGCCAACTGTTGCCGGCAGCGTCGGTTTGCACCAGCGGCAGCGCCCAGTGTTCCAGCCACAACGTCGAGTCGCTGCGCCCCAGGGGGTCGGTTTCGCCGATGAGGTTGCCGGCCTCGTCGTAGCTGTATTCATATCGGCCACCCTGTGGGTCGGTGGCGTTGAGCAATTGGCGCTCGTCGTTCCATTCGAACAGCCAGGTCTGGCCGAGGTTGTCGCTGTAGTGAGTGATCTGGTGCTGGCTGTTCCAGTGGCGGATGCTGACACGCTGCAAACTGTCGGTAATACGTGTGGTGCCGGCCTGCACGTCATAGTCGAACTGGTAAGCGTCGCCTTCGTTGGTCCAATGCTTGACCACGCGCCATTCCAGGCCATCAATCAAGGCCCACTCATAAAAGCAGTGCAAGCCGCTGGGCAACTGGTGTTCCACCATGCGTTGCCCGCTGTCGTAGGCAAAGCGCCGCTGCACCTGGCCGCTGGCATCGCGCACCTCGGTCAGGCTGCCGATGGCGTCGTAACCGTAGCTTGCGAGCACTTCTCGGCGTTGATCGGGGTACACGCGCTCGATGCAGGTCACGTGGGCCGGGTCGCGGATCAGTTCGACCTGCACCAGATCAAACGTGTCGCGCAGCCGCACCAGGCGTCCTGCGTCGTCATAATCAAGGTAGATGCGGTTGTCGTTGCGGTCACCCAGTTGGCTCGGGCGCAGCAGCGACGGGGTTGCGGGGGTGGGTTCAAACAAGCGGTACGTGCCGTCGTCGCTTTCAATCAACAATTGGCCGTTGCGGTTGCGCCGTACGGCAAGCCCTTCACCGGCGCTGAACACCGCGCCGCCCAACGGGATGGAACCCATGTCGATAGGCCGGCCCTGTTCATCGGTGTAGACAAGCGTTTCGCCGCCTTCGGGATGGGGTTGGATCTCGACGCACACCTCATACGGCACACTCCAGCCAGCGCCGAACAGATTGCCACGGCGTTCGTCGCGACTGTTGTAGACGCGCTGCCAATCGAGCGGAAACAGGCCGGGCAGGACGAAATCCAGTTCCTGGTCATCGCCCAGCACCTTGGCGCCGGTTGCCGCATGCACCGGGTTCGAGGAACCCATGGCCGCGTTGGCCGCTGCGCCCATGGCGCTGCTGACGGCCATCGACGCGGCCCCGCCCACCAGCATGCAGGGTAGTTTGCTGAAAAACTTGCCCTTGCCACCTTTGAGCATCAGCAGCGCCGTGACGGCCAGCCCGACGCCTGGGGTCTTGCCGCTACGAATCTCGCGCACCACCACCGAACCGCCGCCAATGGTGACGTTGGAGGAGATCAGCCCGGAGGACACCACCTTCGCATCGCAGGTGCTGCGGTCACCGCTACGTACGGCAGGCTGGCCGTTGATGGTTACCTTGTCCGAGCCTTCGGCCATGAATTGCGGTGGCATCGGAGGGTGCTTCATGCAAAGCACCAGGTCTTCCGGTTTGGTCTCCGTGCCTGGTGCAGGCGAAGCGACGGTGGGGCGCCACATCTGTGAGAAGAACTCGCCGGCCATGTCCAGGTAGCTGGCTTCTTCTTCCGGCGCCGGCATTTCCAACTCGGTGCCGGCCGGTGCGACATGTGAAACAACCGCCCCTGCCGCGCGGGCGGCGGGGATGTTATTGGTGAGCGTGTCGAGGGAGCCGGTGAGGATGTTGGCCTGCACCGTGGGCGGAAACAGCGCGTTGCCGATGCCCTCGCATAAATTGCTCAGGCCCTTGTCGGCCCCGCTCTTGCTCATCACAAGGCCCACGACCACGCCGACGACCGCGCCCAGGAGAAAGCAACCCAGCCCGCCCGTGACCACGGTAATCCCGGTGGCAGCTACTACCGCCGCCGTGGCCAGCGCGGTAATCGCGATGTTAGCCGCCACCTCCAGCACTCCGCCGAGAATGTCGGCCATCATCGAGGTGTGTTCCATCGCATCGCCCAGGCGGGCGGCCCATAACGCGTCAGACATGCAGGTCGCTCATCAGGAAACAGCGTCAAACGACAACGAGTTTTTAATCGTCGCCCAGTGCGCCGCTTCGGCATCGCCGAGTTTGTCGGCCTTCACATAACTCAGCGCGAGCATCTTGCGTGTGCCCGGCAACACCAGGGCGAGTTGATACTGAAACACCTTGTCGCTGCCCTTGCTGAACTGGCTGCGCAGCTCGATCCCTTCGACCTCCTGGGCGGCCCCCAGGCGCACCGGCACGCTGGGTAGGCAACGCAGGTCCTGTACTTGTTTTTCCAGGCGCTTGAGTTGGTCGTCGAAGTTGCTGTGCAAGGTTTCGCCTTCAGCCAGCAAGCTGCGGCTGACGATCAGTGAAGTCCCCAGCGCCGGGAACTTGAGGATATTGATGGTCGCGTCCTGCAACTCACTGACGGGCAGTTGAAACTGGAATTCGTTGATGCGGTACGTCATGGCAGGCAGGTCTCGTCAGGAGCTTTTGGGCGCGGGGAACGCGGCTTTGATATTGGCGTCGATGCTGGCTTTTATGCCCTGGCCATCCGGTGTGGCGCCAGGCCCGCCGCCATTGTTGAGGTGCAGCACGCCGCCAGTGTTGAACTCGGCATCGCCACTGGCGTAGAAGCTGATCTGCACGCCGGTAAGGTTGATTTGCCCGCTGGCGTTGAGCTCCAGGATGCTTTCACCGCAGACCAGGCGCAGGTTTTCGCCGACCTCGATGACATAGCTCTGGCTGATGCTGTCGGTCTTCTTCTGGCCAACGGAAAGGATGTCTTCCTGTTTGACGATGCGCAGGCGGTTGTTGCCAATGGTCACCGTCTCGTTGTGCCCAATGCTCTTGTTGCGGTCATGCCCCACCGAGTGGCTTTCATCCACTTCCACCACAATGTCCTGATTACGCTCGGCATGGATGTACAACTGCTCCAGGCCCTTCTTGTCCTCCATGCGGATTTCATTGAAGTTCGCCGGGCTGCCGCCCTTGCTGGAACGGCTTTTCATGCCGCTCTGGGTGGCGTTTTCCGGCAGGTCGTAGGGCACCGTTTGTTCGGCGTTGTACACCCGGCCGGTAATGATCGGGCGATCCGGGTCGCCTTCGAGGAAGCTGACAATCACTTCCTGGCCGATGCGCGGGATCTGCATCGAACCCCAGTTTTTCCCGGCCCAGGATTGCGACACGCGAATCCAGCAGGAGCTGTTTTCGTTGGATTGGTCGTGGCGGTCCCAATAGAAATGCACTTTCACCCGGCCATATTGGTCGGTCCAGATTTCCTCGCCCTTGGGCCCGACCACCAGCGCGGTCTGCGGGCCTTTGACGATAGGGCGATGGGTGTTGGCCTGCGGGCGGAAGCTCTGTTGCGCGTCGATGCAGGTCAGGCTGCTGTCGAACTGCGCCGACGCGCCGCCGCCGCCGGACTCCAGGCGTTCCTGAGTGATGCGGTAATGCGCAATGAGGATCAGGTATTCGCGGTTCTGGTCGCGTCGACTGAAGCCGGTAAGGCTGAACAGGTGGCCTGCGCCCAGGCCGCGTGCATTGCCGCTGAACTCCACTTGTTCATGCAGGGCTTGCAGGGCTTCGATGCGGGTACGTGCGTAGTGTTCGCCGTCCTCGCTTTTGACGTAGGTGCCGGGGTAATCGTACAGCGGGTAGTCGCCGGCAGTGTGCGGGCGTGGCATGGCCGAGCGTACGTCGATGCTCGCGCTGGGGCGCTGGAAATCGTAGTCGTTGAGCTCAAGGGAGCCGGATTGAACTTGCTGCGCCAATTGCCAGTTGTGCATATGGTCGCGCTCGCGCTGCTGTTCGTCCTTGGGGTAGTAAGGCACTGAGGTGTAGCCGGGCACCGTGGCGTGGGCGCCATAGGCATCGGCCAACACCAGCACATGGCGGTCCTGTTCGTGGCGGAAGAAGTAGTAGATACCTTCCTGTTCCATCAGGCGGCTGACGAAATCGAAGCTGGTCTCGCGGTACTGCACGCAGTATTCCCACTCGCGATACGGCCGGCTCAGGGCGTCTTCGAAGTCGGAAAACCCCAGGTCGCGGAACACCTGCTTGATGATCTGCGGGATGCTCAGGTTCTGGAAAATCCGGCAGTCGGAGGTGCGGCTCAACAGCCACAGCCACGGGCGCAGCGTCACCTGGTAACTGGCGAACTGGCCCTGGTCGATGTTCTGGCTGCAGCGCGCGACAATGCCATGGAAATACCGCTCGCCGCCGTCCGCCAGTTGCAGGCTGACGTTCATCGGCTTGCCCAGCAACTGGTTGAGGTCGATGTTGGCGTCCAGCGAGTTCAGTTGCAGGTCGTAGTAGAACAGCCGCCCCAGCTCTTCGCCGCCGCCCATTTCATTGAGCAGCAGCACATCCGGCCCCAGGGGACTGGTGATCTTGGCCAGGCGTGAGGCTTGGTTGAATAGCATTGGTGGTCCCGTAAATACCGTAATGACTGAAGAAACCGACTCAGAAATGTGGGAGCGGGCTTGCTCGCGAATGCGGTGAATCAGTCACCGGATGCATCAACTGACACACCGTTTTCGCGAGCAAGCCCGCTCCCACATTTGGATTGCATTGCGTCAGGTCAATCGGCGTCGCTGAAGTCGTAGTGCAATTCGTTGTCCCGGCTGCTGATCCGCACCCCCGCCAGCGCCTTGCCTTCAAGCATGCGGGTGAGGAACTCGCGGCTCATGTCCGGCAGCAGGCTGTTGGTCAGGATGGTGTCGATCATCCGCCCGCCGCTTTCGGTTTCGGTGCAGCGCGAGACGATCAGGTCGATCACCGCGTCGTCGTAGTCGAACGCGACTTTGTGGGTGTTTTCCACGCGCTTCTTGATGCGGTCCAGTTGCAGGCGGGTGATCGCCTTGAGCATCACGTCGCTGAGCGGGTAATACGGAATCGTCACCAGGCGCCCGAGCAGGGCCGGCGGGAAAATCTCCAGCAGCGGCTGGCGCAGGGCCTTGGCGATTGCCTCCGGGTCGGGCACGTTTGCCGGGTCTTTGCAGACGTGGGAAATCAGCTCGGTGCCGGCGTTGGTGGTCAGCAGGATCAAGGTGTTCTTGAAGTCGATCACCCGGCCTTCGCCGTCCTCCATCACGCCCTTGTCGAAGACCTGGAAGAAGATCTCATGCACGTCCGGGTGGGCTTTTTCCACCTCGTCCAGCAGCACCACGCTGTAGGGTTTGCGCCGCACGGCTTCGGTCAGCACGCCGCCTTCGCCATAGCCGATATAACCCGGTGGCGCGCCCTTGAGCGTCGACACGGTGTGGGCTTCCTGGAACTCGCTCATGTTGATGGTGATCACGTTCTGCTCGCCGCCGTACATGGCTTCGGCCAGGGCCAGGGCGGTTTCGGTCTTGCCCACGCCCGAGGTGCCGGCCAGCATGAACACGCCAATCGGCTTGCTCGGGTTGTCGAGGCCGGCGCGGGAGGTCTGGATGCGCTTGGCGATCATCTGCAAGGCGTGGTCCTGGCCGATGATGCGTTTTTTCAGGTGCTGGTCGAGGTTGAGCACCGTCTCCAGCTCATTGCGCGCCATGCGGCCCACCGGAATGCCGGTCCAGTCGGCGACCACCGAGGCCACGGCCTGGTAATCCACGGTCGGCAAGATCAGCGGGGTTTCACCTTGCAGGGCGCTGAGGCGCTGTTGCAGGTCCACCAGTTGTGCGCGCAATTGGTCGTTGCCGCTGTCGACAACGCCCGCTTTCTCGCGCAGGGTCGCGCGGGTGGCGAGCAACTCGTCGACCAGGGCTTTCTCTTCGGCCCAGCGGTTTTCCAGGGTTGCCAGGCGCTCGCGCTCGGCAGTCAGCAAGGCTTCGCTGTTGCTCTGGCGTGTGCCAATGGCGATGCCGATGGCATGCTCGCGGGCGATGATTTGCAGTTCGGTTTCCAGCGCTTCGATGCGGCGACGGCTGTCGTCCACCTCGGCCGGCACCGCGTGCAGGCTGATGGCGACGCGGGCGCAGGCGGTGTCCAGCAGGCTCACGGATTTATCTGGCAACTGGCGTGCCGGAATATAGCGGTGGGACAGCTTCACCGAGGCTTCCAGGGCTTCATCGAGGATCTGCACCTGATGGTGCTTTTCCATGGTCGAGGCCACGCCACGCATCATCAGCAGCGCCTTGTCTTCCGACGGCTCGGCCACTTGCACCACCTGGAAGCGCCGAGTCAGCGCCGGGTCTTTCTCGATGTGCTTCTTGTACTCGGCCCAGGTCGTGGCAGCCACGGTGCGCAAGGTGCCACGGGCCAGGGCCGGCTTGAGCAGGTTGGCCGCATCACCGGTGCCGGCGGCGCCACCGGCACCGACCAGGGTGTGGGCCTCGTCGATAAACAAGATGATCGGTTTTGGCGAGGCCTGGACGTCTTCGATGACTTGGCGCAGGCGCTGTTCGAATTCGCCTTTCATGCTGGCGCCGGCTTGCAGCAGGCCCACATCGAGGCTGCGCAGCTCCACGTCCTTCAACGCCGGCGGCACGTCGCCGGCGACGATGCGCAGGGCAAAACCTTCGACCACGGCGGTCTTGCCCACCCCGGCTTCACCGGTGAGGATTGGGTTGTTCTGGCGCCGACGCATCAGGATGTCCACCAGTTGGCGGATCTCTTCGTCACGCCCCACGATCGGGTCGAGCTTGCCGCTGCGTGCCTGTTCGGTCAGGTCCACGGTAAAACGCTTGAGGGCTTCCTGTTTGCCCATGGCACTCGGCGCCATGGCACCACTGGCCTCGCCCGGCACACTGCCGGCGTTGAAACCATCACTGGCGCTCAGGGCGTTTTCCGGCGAATCACCGACATATTCATCAAAGCGTTCGCTCAGGGCCTCGGCCTTGATCTTGTCGAATTCCGCAGACAAGCCCAGCAGCGCATGCCGCAGGCTTGGCGTCTTCAGGATTCCCAGCACCAGGTAGCCGGTGCGCACCTGGCTTTCGCCAAACATCAGGCTGCCGTACACCCAGCCGCGTTCCACGGCTTCTTCCACATGGGAGGACAGGTCGGTGATCGACGTTGAGCCACGGGGCAGGCGGTCCAGGGCTTCGGTAAGGTCACGGGCCAGGCGCGCCGGCTCGACGTTGAACTGGCGGATGATGCGATGCAGGTCCGAATCCTGCAGTTGCAGCAACTGGTGGAACCAATGGGCCAGCTCCACGTAGGGGTTACCGCGCAATTTGCAGAACACCGTGGCGGCTTCGATGGCCTTGTAGGCCACGCTGTTGAGTTTGCCGAACAGCGCGGCGCGACTGATTTCACCCATGCTCTGGATTCCTTGAGGTGGTGGCCTGATCGGCGTAATGCCGGGCCAGGATTAGGTCGTTGGCGTCCTGCCCGGGTTGGCCGAGCCAGGTGTTGAAACCCAACCGAAACTGCCCGTTGAGCTGCAACGGTGGCACTTGCGGTTGTTGGAGAATCAGGTTCAGGTCCCAGTCCAGTTCATGGCCCAGGTATTCGGCGACCCAGGCCACCAGCTCATTGAACGGCTGGCTGCCGGGCAGCATGCCCATGTAGTCGTCGAGCGTCAGGGGCCCGAGACGGATGCGGAATTTGTGCTGGCGATCCCACACATGGCTGCCCAGGCAGAAGTCCACGCCCAGCTGATTGGCACTGACGCTGACCCGGCTGCGCTCGGGCAGCTCCAGCCATTGGCCGACGTACTCTTCAATTTCGACCGGCAGGCCGAAATACTCGCCGAGAATCGCCTTCAAGCCGTCCGGGTAGCGGGTTTGCGCCGAGAGGTGGCCGCTGTAGTGCAGCTTTGCCGTGTCGGGGATCAGGCCCTGGCCGAGCAGGCTGGGCATGCCGCGGCCACTGAGCGCCGCGAGGCGGGCGGACCAGTAGTCATCGTCGGGCCGATCATGGCTGACGGTCGGCCGCGCCTCGGCCCAGGCCCGATAGAACAGAGTCAGCAGGCGATGGTGGAACACATCCAGGAAACGTTTGCTGGTGCTGTCGGCGCTGTTGCGCTGGCGTTCGCGCACGTACTCGGTGATGTGCAGCGGCAGCGGGCCGTTGGGGCCGCCGAGGCCGAAAAAGAACTGCTCCAGGCGCGCAGGTGTGCCGTCGCCGCCGGGATCCACCGACGCCAGGGTGGCCGGCGCGAAGGTGCAGTCAGCCCGTTGCCCGAGGCGCAGCGGATCATCGGCCAGGCGCAGGGAATGCCCCAGGCGCGGCAGGTGGGGCGATTCGCACTCGATACGGCGCAGGGCCTGGAAGAAGTCATATTCCCAGGGCTCCTGATGCATCGCATCCAGGGTACTCACAGGGTCGGACGCCGTCCGGGCTTGGCTTTCCATCGCATGATCTCGCCGCGTTCGGTGGTACGGATCACCGTCTCGGTAAAACTGTTGATCGACACGTAACGCGCCAGGAAGCGTTCCAGCACTGCGCCGAGCAGGAACACGCCGGTGCCGCGGAACGCGTTTTCATCAAATTCCAGGGTGATTTCCAGGCCCCGGCCAAACACGATCGGGCCGGGCATCGGCAGGCGCCGGGTCACCGCTTTGCTAGTGACCTCGCGCAGGCCTTCGATCTGCAATTGCAGGGCCGCGTCGTTGCTGTCGCCATACAAGCGCAACAGCTCACGCAACGCGGCGGCGCCCTGGCCCTCGCTGAGGGACAGGTAGTTGAGCGACAACTGGCTGATCAGGCGCCAGGCCTTGGCATCGTGGGCGTGGCTGGCGCGCGGCCGGCTGGGGCCGGCCACGCAGCGCACCGCCATTACCGGGGCACTATCGGCCAGGGTGAAGTCGGTCTTGCCGTTGCCCACGCTCATGAACAACGGCAGGTCGCGGTTGGTGCACAGCGCGGTCACGCCCAATTGACGCAGGTCGTGGCGGTAGGGCGCCTGCTGGCTGTCCACCAGGCTGACAAAGGTCTCGCTGCCCACGTAAGTGGAGCGCGGACCATTGCGCCGCTGGTCGCTGGACAGCACGCGCGGCTCGCGGCGCACGCTGTAGTAAGTCTGGTCGCGGCCGTAGCGCGACGGATCACGCACGGCGTAGAACGGCAAGAAGGGTTGCTCCGGCCCGGTGCCGTGGCCGGTGATGCCGCTCAGGGAGTGAATTTCAAAATCCATGGGCCGGGTGCGGTCGGCAATCACATGGTGTTCGTTGACCCGTTCGGACAAGTGAATGCGGTCTACCCGCTTGGGGAACAGGTTGATCGCCGGGGTGCAGAAGGGCACGAACTGCGCGGCGCCAACACTGCCTTCCAGGCTCGGATCGTGGCGGTCGAACAGCACGATCAGCTCCAGCTCCTGGCCATCGCAGCGTTGTACGGCGCGGCTCAGTTCGGTGAACTCGACGAACAGGTAACGATGGGGCAGGGCGAAGTATTCCTGCAGCAGGCGGTAACCCTGGAAGGCTCGCGATACCACCGGCATCGCCGCATCGGCGTCGTCGAACCCGCGCGAGCGCAACGCGTCCTGCGGTAGGCGTTCCACCCAGTCACTGTCGGGCTGGCGCGCAAACACCGCGCAGACATTGCCCAGCAATTGCTCGTAGAGGCGGAACGGCTGCTCATCGGCGCCGCTCAGGTACAGCGGCAGATTGTCCAGGGCCAGGCTGTTGAAGGGCAGCTCGGCGCCGGTGCGCAGGGTCAGGCGCAGCCCGGCCTTGGCCTTGGGCTCGCTGGCGGCCAGGCGCCCGAGTACGGCGGACGGGTTGCCGAAGTAATCGGCCTGGCTGACCTGTAACGGCCACAGCATCACCGGGTGGGCGGTGCGGTACTCGCAGCAGGTCTGGGTTTCGCGGCCAAGGGCTGCGCGCAGCACGGTGTCGCGGGGCAGTGGAAAACCGCTGGCCAGCGAACCTTCATCGGGATCGGCCTGCAACTGCACCACGGTCATCGACGGGGTCGGCGCCAGGTAGTGCGGGTAGGCGATTTCCAGCAGGTTATGGGTGAAGGTCGGGTACTCGGCATCGAGTTTGAGTTGCACCCGGGCGGTGAGATACGCGAAGCCTTCGAGCAGGCGCTCGACGTACGGGTCGGCGCAGTCCATGCCGGACAGGGTCAGCCGACTGGCGATCTTCGGGTATTCCTTGGCGAACTCCGCGGCGCTCTCGCGCACGTGGTGCAGCTCCTGGTTATACAGCTCCAGCAGGCGCGGGTTCATGGGCGCCTCCGCTGGTCGGCGTTGACCACGCGCACGTGGCCGGACTCCAGGTCCAGGTCGGTCTGCAGCAGCAGGCGCAAGGGCACGGGCTGGGCCCACAGGTCGCCTTCGATCTCGAAACTCAAGGCGTTGTGGTTCATCTCGCCATGGGCCACACGCGCCTTGACCCGCAGGGTGTGGCGCAGGATGCGCGGCTCAAAGGTGGCAATTGCCTGGTAGATCAAGGCCTCCAGGGCATTGATATCGACGCTCGACGCACTGTTGCCCGCCAGCGCCGGCAGGCCGTAATTGACCACGGATGTACCGGCCGGGGTGTGCAGCGTGGCATCGGCATTGAGCAGCGACGTGGTATTGAGCAGCCACGCCAGGTCCCGCAGCACCGAGGCTTTGAGCTGGGTTAGGGACAGCACGCGCTTGTCCGCGCTTTCCTTGGGATTGCTCGGCTCGTCGTCGGTCAACCGGTCCAGCAGGGACGGTTGCAGACGGTCGCGGGTGGCGATTTCGGTTACCACGTGAAGGGCGCTACATACATTTTTTGGTCGCCACCCGAGCCGCAGGCCGCAAAGGTGCTAACTGCCCCCGCCTCAAAAATCCCTTGATACTGGCGAACAGCTTGCATCTTGCTGAGGCAGTCATGGCTGGGCGCGGGCATATGCTCGCTACGCCAAACTGCAAAAATCGGGGTGTTGTTGAACGTCTCTACGCGTAGCTTCTGCTGTGCATCCAGGCTGAAGCTGCAAGGCCACTCCATGTCTAACTGCATGCGAGTCTGGTCGGGCTTGACCAGCGTGCAGCGACCTTGATCATCTACCAGGCTCAGGGGCTGGTCGACAAACATCGCTTGTGTGGCAGCGGTTGGTGTTGGTACGTCTTCCGCCGCGCACGCACTCAGGCTTACGAGGCTCGCGGCCAGGGCCGCAAAAACAAAAGGCCTACGCATTACAAAAGCTCCCAGAACCAGATTTCCTTGGCACTTGAGGACAGGTCACCGCTCTTGGTCAGGCCACGGTTCCACAGGTCGATATGGTCGCCAGTGGGCTGGCCAGCCCGATCAGTATTGGTCTGGTAGCAGTCCTTGAAGAAGATGATGCCGGTCTTGCCCCGCAACGTGGCGCGGTCGGCCACGCTGTTGGTATAGGTTTTTGGTGGGCTGAGCTGGCGCTTTTTCGACAGCCAGTGCGCCAGCGACTCTGCACCCCGGGCGTGTCCATGCGCACAGAGTGGGCCGAGGTTATAGGTCGACGAGTTGACTGGTAGCGTGCGTTCGCCACACAGCGCAATGCTCACGCGAATGGCGCACTGGTTCGCCCAGGGACCGCTGCAGGCGGGGTCGGTATGGGTGTAGCGCGGATAGCTGTTCCACAAATTGATAAACGAAGGTTTGGCCATGACTCAGATACCGAAAAGGAGAAGGTCGAAATTCGAGCAAGCACCAAAAAAACCGGCGCGCGGCGCCATGGGGCTTCGTATCAATGCTGGGTGTTGGAACGGATATTCCAGCCGTGGCGGCATCCACAGGTCGCCCTCGATCTCGAACCTCAAGGTGCTGTGATTCATCTCGCCCTGGGCCACGCGCGCCTTGGCCCGCCGAGTGTGGCGCAGGATGCTCGGCTCGTCGTCGGTCAACCGGTCCAAAAGGGACGGTTGCAGGCGGTCGCGGGTGGCGATTTCGGTTACCAAATGAATAGGCCCGTATAATTTTTCTGATCACCTGTGCCAACCATGCAACTACCGCCACGAGCGATTATTGAGGGTTCGAGTTGGCCATTGATCTGGCGTATGGCGCGGTACTCAGAGCGACACCTGTCACTGTTCTCAGGGTCTGCCGCCGTATGAATAACGATCACAATGGGAACCTTACCGAAGGTCTCGACATGCGATTTGCCTTGTTGGTCAACCGTAAATTGGCAGGGCCACGGCATGTCGAGTGGCAATATGCTTTGGTCTGGTTTGCGTAATACGCAGCGCTGTTGGTCGTTTTCCAGGGTCAGTAGTTGCCCATTTATTGAGACGATCTGGGCCGCGGCAACGGATGGCGTCGCTATTTGATCTTGAGGCTCGGCACACGCAGAAAGGCTTGATAACAAGCAGCCAATAAACGCGAAATGATGGACTCTGATCATACGAGCTCCCAGAACCAGATGGCTCTTGATCGGTAGGCGGGATCGTCATACCGGCTAGCGGTAATGCCACGGTTCCAAAGATCGATATGGTCACCGGTACGGCTATCGGGAGACTCTCCCAGTTGTTGGAAACAATCCTTGAAGAAAACCAGGCCTTTTTTATCCATCAACTTGCGGCGCTCTTCTGAGCTGCCTCCAAGAATAGTTGGGCGCCCCAAGTGATGCTTCCACAACCAATTTGCCAGGGACTCAGCACCTCGCGCGTGCCCATGGGAACATTTGGGCTCGGTATAGGTGGATTTGTTGACCTTGATAGTCAGTTCTGCGTTGAGGGTAATACTCATGCGGATGGCGCATTGATTGTCCCAAGGGCCATCACAGGGTTTTGCGTTTGGGTGCGTAACCAAAAGATCGGAATACGCCTTCCACAAATTGATAAACGAAGGTTTGGCCATGACTCAGATACCGAAAAGAGGAAGGTCGAAATTCGAGCAAGCACCAAAAAACCCCGGCGCGTGGCGCCAGGGGTCTTCGTATCAACGCTTGGTGTTGGAACGGATATTCCAGCCGAACTTGATCGGGCCGCCGTCCTTGGTGCCGTCGGCTTTCTGCGGCTGGTAGTCGACCATCACCTGGGCAAAGTTCAGGGTGACGTTTTCGGTCAGGCGATCATCGCTGCCCGAACCGCCGGTGCTCAGGGAGGTGATCAGCACTTCTTCAAGGTTGATGATCATGTACTCGACCTGGCTCTCGCCGCCGGCCTTGCGCACGGTCAGCTTGACCTTGTCGATGTGCTTGCCGCTGGCGCAATGCATCATCAGGTTGGGCGAAGCCTTGTCGACGTACTTGGTCAGCGACAGGTCCTGGATGTTCACCTTGCCCGCGCCGCCGCCGCTGCCAACGTGCATGTTGCCGGACTGGGCCATGCCCCAGCTCCAGTTCAGCACGTCGATTTCGTCCTTGTGGGCCTTGTCCATGGACTCGCCCTTGATGTCGCCGATCTTGATGAAAATATCAACAGCCATGTTTTCTCCCTGTGTGGTCTGAGCCACGATATTTGTTTACGCCGCCGACCCCTGTAGGAGCGAGCTTGCTCGCGAAGGTCGTCAACGGTGACGCGGGCATCCTGAATGAACGCAGCGCCTTCAAGTTTTTCGCGAGCAAGCTCGCTCCTACAGGGAGCGAGCCAGTCCCGATTTTTTACGCGCTTTTTGCCGAAGGCAGTTTCGATACCAGGCGCAGTGACACGGTCAGCCCTTCGAGCTGGTAGTGCGGACGCAGGTAGAACTTGGAGTTGTAGTACCCCGGGTTGCCTTCGACGTCTTCCACGATCACCTCGGCGGCAGCCAATGGGTGCTGGGCCTTGGTGGTTTCGGTGGAGTGCGCAGGATCCCCGTCGACGTAGTTGAGGATCCAGTCCTGCAACCAGCGCTGCATCTCGTCCTTCTCTTTGAAGGAACCGATCTTGTCGCGCACGATGCACTTCAAGTAGTGGGCGAAACGGCAGGTGGCGAACAGGTACGGCAGGCGCGCGGCCAGGTTGGCGTTGGCGGTGGCGTCCGGGTCGTCGTATTCGGCCGGTTTCTGCAACGACTGGGCGCCGATGAACGCGGCGAAGTCGGTGTTTTTCTTGTGCAGCAGCGGCATGAAACCGTTCTTCGCCAGCTCCGCTTCACGGCGGTCGCTGATGGCGATTTCGGTCGGGCACTTCATGTCCACGCCACCGTCATCGGTCGGGAACGTATGGGCTGGCAGGTTTTCCACCTCGCCGCCAGACTCCACGCCACGAATGCGCGAGCACCAGCCGAAGTGTTTGAACGAACGGTTGATGTTCACCGCCATCGCGTACGCGGCGTTGGCCCAGGTGTACTTGGAGCTGTCGGCGCCGTCGGTGTTTTCTTCGAAGGCGAAGGCTTCCACCGGATCGGTCTTGGCGCCATACGGCAGACGTGCCAGGAAGCGCGGCATGGTCAGGCCGATGTAGCGCGAGTCTTCCGACTCACGCAGCGAGCGCCAGCCGGCGTATTCCGGGGTGGTGAAGATCTTGGTCAGGTCGCGCGGGTTCGACAGTTCCTGCCACGAGCCCATGCCCATCACGGTCGGCGAAGCGGCGGCAATGAATGGCGAGTGCATGGCGGCGCAGACCTTCGACAGCTCGCCCAGCAGCTCCACATCCGGAGGCGACTGGTCGAAGTAGTAATCGCCCACCAGGCAACCGTAAGGTTCACCACCGAACTGGCCGTACTCTTCCTCGTACATCTTCTTGAAGATCGGGCTTTGGTCCCACGCGGTGCCCTTGAATTTTTTCAAGGTCTTGTGCAGGTCATTTTTCGAGATGTTGAGCACGCGAATCTTCAGCTGCTCATCGCTCTCGGTGTTGTTGACCAGGTAGTGCAGGCCGCGCCAGGCGCTTTCCAACTGCTGGAAATCCGGGTGGTGGATGACCTGGTTGACCTGGGCGGTGAGCTTGGCGTCGATGGCGGCGATGATCGATTCGATCGACTTGATCGCGTCGTTGGACACCAGGTCCGTCTGCGCCAGGGCCTGCTCGGCCAGGGTGCGCACGGCGGTCTCGACGGCTTCGCGGGCACGCTCGGTCTTGGGCTTGAATTCTTGCAGCAGCAGGTTTGCAAACTCGCTGGCTTCTTGGGTGGCACCCAGGTTCTGAGCGCCTTCGCGGGCGGTATTGTCGGTCATGATTACTGGTCCCCAGCAGGTTTCGGCGCGCTCGCAAGGGCCTGCAGCAATGCCGGGTCCTTGATTGCCTTCATGATGATTTCTTCAGCGCCGGTCTTGCCGTCCATGTAGGTCAGCAGGTTCGCCAGCTGGGTGCGGGCTTCGAGCAACTGGTTCAGCGAGTCGACCTTGCGTGCCACGGCTGCCGGGCTGAAGTCGTCCATGCTTTCGAAGGTGATATCCAGGCTCAGGTTGCCTTCGCCTGTCAGCTCGTTGGGTACGTGGAAGGCCACGCGCGGCTGCATGGCCTTGAGGCGCGAGTCGAAGTTGTCGACGTCCACTTCAAGGAACTTGCGATCAGCCACCGGCGCCAGAGGCTCGGCAGGTTTGCCGGCGAGGTCGGCCATCACACCCATCACGAAGGGCAGTTGGACCTTTTTCTCGGCGCCGTAAAGCTCGACGTCGTACTCGATCTGCACCCGAGGCGCGCGGTTGCGCGCGATGAATTTCTGAGAACTTTGCTTCGCCACGTTGCTGCTCCTGGTCGCTTGAGCGACGGTGTTGTTACTGCAAAGCCTGGCGACTTACTCGCCGTCCGGGCCGCGCAGGTTTTCAAATTGGGACATGCCATCGGGAATCAGATTGCGCACGATGGCTGCAAAATCGGCGTGCACCAGGTTTTTTGCCCGGCTCAACAGCACCGGCAGCGGGCTCGAAGGCTCGTGCCGGGTGTAGTACGCAAGGATTCGGTCGAGGTCGCGCAGCACTTCTTCGCGGCTGGCGATCTCGCCCGTGTTGCGGGGTACGGCAGGGGCGCCAGCGTGTTCGACCGAGGCGTGGCTGTCGTCACTGACAACCTCGGGTTCACGGCTGTCGCCGCTCTGCGCAGCGAACTGGCTGAAAATCTGCAGGGCCTGCTTGAGCGGATGCTTCAGCGCGCCGAGGTCCACGCCCTGGGCGGAACCGACTTGCTCGCTGACGTATTGCTCAATGGTTTCACAGGCCGCACGGGCCTCGACGAGGGCGGCGTGGGTGGCTTGCAGCTGTTCTGGATCGCTGTCGAGGAAGGCTGCGGCCAGTTGTTCAGTACCGAGATTTTCCCCGGGAAAGCTTTGCAGGCCGCTGGCATTCAGGGCGCCACGCAGGCTCACGGGGCCGAAGGCGCGCGAGCGTGCGAGGACGCTTTCGCGCAGCAGGCGGATGTTCGTGTCGCAGGTCAATCCGGTGAGGGCGTTGATGCGTACGGTGGGGTCGTTGTCATCATCGGCATCCAGGCGCGGATGCAGGTCGGCCCAGTATTGCTGGAGCAGTTCGCTGATCAGGGTCAGGGCACTGGCCAACCCACCAACGCCTTGCAGGGCGAGGGAACTTTGCAGCAGGAAATGGCTGATGCGCAGGTCTTTGCTGCGTTGCAGCAGGTCCAGGCTTTGTTGCTGGATGCTGCGCCACTCGGGCGGTTCGGCGGGCAAAATAGCGTCGCCCATGCTGCGCTCGGGTTGACCCTGGGCAGCACGTTCCAAGTGCAGGAAATCCGCGTCATATTCCAAGTCTTCGCCACACGGCGAAGTCGCGGAAACAGCGGTGAGCAGCAACGGCACATCCACTAAATTCGATCTCCATATCGGCCCTTTAGTCTCGGGCGGTTCATGCGTTAGTTGCGCAGCTAGTTGCGCATTTCATCGGCATGTTTTCTTGGTTCAGCTGGCGCATTGATTTCAATGTGCCACTACTTATCTTCAAGAAGTTGTGCATTTTTGGTGTAGTAGTTAGGCGTTGTCAAGGTAAGCTATTCGTCCCGTGTGACAGATGTGCGGTGCTTAACAACCTGTGCGACCCATGAGTCAAAGCAGGCACCGCTGGAAGATTTTTGTCACAAGAGCCGGTTAAGATCAGCGATCATGCTGGTAAAAGTGGCTTTTCAAGGTTGTTTAAAGGATTTTGCGGGTGACGCTTGGGAAGGGTTTTCCCTTGGGTCGGCCGTGCGCGAGGTTCAGCAAGGAGGCAAGATGTCGCTGTGTTTGACTATCACTAGTTATCACAAGATCACCCCAGGTCAATGTCCGGAAAAGTCCATGGATAGTGGAGTGATGGCAATTGGCCGCTCTAACGAAAATGACTGGATATTGCCTGATCCAGAACGTTTGGTCTCCGCGCAACATTGCGTAATTCAATACAAGGATGGCCGTTACTATCTAACCGATAACAGCACTAATGGTGTGGAATTGGTTAACGCCGGCATTCGCCTGCGCCGGGGAAACAGTGAGCCACTACAGGATGGCGAGTTGATCCGTATTGGTGATTACGAGATCCAGGCCCGTATCGACTCTGGCGTGAAAGTGACAGACAGCTCTCCGTTTGCCGGCGGGGACTCCAACAGTTTCGAAGCCCTGATGGGGCGCCAGGGTGCCGTCGTGAATGCGCCACTGCCCACTCCGGTAATCGCGCCGCAGTTCCAGGGCGCGTCGGCGATGGACACCCTGCCGGACCTGTTCGACTTTCTCACCCCAACCGCTGTTCCACCGCCGACCCAGCCCGATCATGTGCCGGCCGAGCAGCATGACTTTCGCCCGCCGACACCCGTGGCCGAGCCGCCCGCACCGGTGATGTCGGGCTCGGTGATTCCAGAAGACTGGGACCTGTTTGGTGAAGCGCCGGCGCCGGTGATCAGCCCGCCGACACCTGTTGTCGTGCCTGAGCCACCCAGTGCACTGCCTGTGGTTGAGCCGCCGCTCGCCGTGGCAGATGCCGCCCAACCCGATTTGCTGCAAGCCTTCCTGCGCGGTGCCGGCCTGGATCAACTGCGCCTGGACAAGGCCCAGGCCGAGGCACAGATGGAAAGCATCGGCCGCAGCTACCGGCTGATGGTTGAAGGCTTGATCGACGTATTGCGTGCACGCAGCAGCCTCAAGGGCGAGTTCCGCATGCAGCAGACGACGATCCAGCCGGTGGAAAACAATCCGTTGAAATTCGCCCCCAATGCCGACGAAGCGTTACTGCTGCTGCTTCGCCACGGCAACCAGGCGTTTATGGCGCCGGATCTGGCTGTGCGCGACAGTTTCGACGATCTGCGTGCCCATCAACTGGCGGTGATGGCCGGCGTCGAGGCGGCTATCAAACACCTGCTGACGCGTTTTGAACCTGCGCAGTTGGAAGAGCGCATGGGCAAGCCCGGCGGGTTGTCGAGCCTGTTCAACGGTTCGCGCCAGGCCCAGTACTGGCAACAGTTCACCGAGCTCTACAACAGTATTTCCCGCGAGGCCCAGGAGGATTTCCAGGACCTGTTCGGCCGTGAGTTCAGCCGGGCCTATGAAGCACACAGCGCACGACAGCGGCGCTGAAACTGGAACAACGGACAGCCACATACGTCATTGAGGACGCAGGATGATTTCCAGGTTTTTACTCGCTACCGCCAGCCTGTTGCTGCTGACGGCTTGTGCCAAGGATACCGCGCCACCCCAGGCGCCAGAGACACCCATCGACTCTACCCGCGTCGAGTTGCACTTCCATGCCATCAGCGGCCTCAACCCTGGCACCACGGGCCAGCCAGCACCGGTGCGGGTGCGGATTTTCGAGCTGAAAAACGCCGCGACCTTCAGCCGTGCCGATTACTTCGCCCTGGCGGATCGCGCCCAGCCGACCCTCGGCCTGGACCTGCTGGACCAGGATGAAGTAGTGATCCAGCCCGGCCAGCAAGTGAGCATCCAGCGCGATCTCGACCCGGCCACCCGGCAGATCGGCCTGCTGGTGGGCTATCGCGAATTGGACCGCGCGCAATGGCGCACGGTCCTCAGCGTGCCGCCACGCCAGGCCAGCGAATACCAGATCAGCCTTGATGTGCGCTCCGTACGTGCGCACCTCAGTGTTGCCCCATCCAGCCCTGCCCAATAAGAAGCAATCGGAGCCCCCATGTCCTGGAACAATCGCGTGGTCTGGTCGGAAGGCATGTTCATCGGAACGCAGCACTTCCAGCAGCATGACCGTTACCTGGAAAACCTGATCGATGCCCGCAGTCGCCCACTGTCGGCCGGTGCCTGGGGGGTTTCCGAGTTGCTGATCGACCAGGGCCTGCTGGCCCAGGGCAAGCTGGCCATTGTCTCGGCGCGGGGCCTGTTGCCCGATGGCACGCCGTTCAACATTCCCCAGGACGACCTGGCACCAAGCCCGCTGAATATCGATGACAACCTGCGTGATGGCCTGGTGTACCTGGCCTTGCCCCTCAAGCGCGCTGGTGCCCGCGACACTGTAGATGAAGGCGAGGCCCTGGGCGCCGCGCGTTACCTGAGCCAGGTGCGCGAGGTGCGCGATGACAACGCACCTTTCGAAAATCGCGCCCCGGTGGCCGTTGGCTCGCGCGCCTTGCGCTTGCTGACCGCCGCCGATGGCATCAGTGACTACGCCGCCATCGGCCTGGTCCGCATCAAGGAAAAACGCGCCGACCGTGCCCTGGTGTTGGATGACAGTTACATCCCGCCGGTACTGGACGTGGCCGCGAGCAAGCCGCTGACGGCGTTTCGCAGCGAATTGCTGGGCCTGTTGCACCAGCGGGGTGAAGCCCTGGCCGGACGCGTGGTGGCTTCGGGTGCCGGTGGTGCTTCGGAGATTGCCGATTTCATGCTGCTGCAACTGGTCAACCGCGCCCAGCCGCTGATCCAGCATCTGAGCCAGTTGAGCCCGCTGCACCCGGAGCGTTTCTTCAGTGAACTGGTGAGCCTGGCTGGCGAATTCTCGACCTTTTCCACCTCTGGCCGCCGCCCGCAGGAGTACCCGCGTTACCAGCATGACGACCTGGCGCTGAGCTTCGCTCCGGTGATGCAGGCCTTGCGCGAAGCGCTGTCGATGCTGATCGACAGCAAGGCCACACCGATCCCGATTGTCGAGAAAGCCTACGGCGTGCACGTGGCGATGCTGGCGGATAAAACCCTGATCGACAGCGCCAGTTTCATCCTCGTGGTACGTGCCGATGTACCGGGCGAAACCCTGCGCGCGCGCTTCGGCCAGCAGAGCAAGGTTGGTTCGGTGGAACACATCCGTGACCTGGTCAACCTGCAACTGCCAGGCATCGGCCTGCTGCCGCTGCCGGTGGCGCCACGGCAGATCCCGTACCACGCGGGCTCCACCTACTACGAACTGGATCGCGGCAGCGAGCACTGGCAGCAACTGATCCACTCCGGCGGTTTTGCCTTCCACATTGCCGGGCAATTCCCGGGCTTGAACCTGGCCTTCTGGGCGATCCGAGGATAATCCGCGATGCATCCCAATGATGACGACCGCACCCAGTTCATGCCGCGCCCGGGTGGCCGTGCGCCGGAGCCTGCGCGTGCAGAGCCGGCGCCTTTGTCGATGCCGGCGGCGCCGATCCTCACCGGCAAGAGCCAGGGCCTCAACCCTCTGGAAAGTGCCGCCGGCCCATTGCTGGCGCTGCTGACACGCCTGCGTAACACCATCGCCCATCCCGCGCCGTCGAGCCTGCGCGCGCAATTGCTGGCCTACCTGCGCCAGTTCGAAGAGCGCGCCGAGGCGGCCGGAGTGGCCCGCAACGAGGTGCTGCTGGCCCGTTACGCGCTGTGTACCGCCCTTGATGAAGCGGTGCTGAGCACGCCCTGGGGCAGTGCCAGTGACTGGGGCAAGCAGAGCCTGTTGATCACCGTGCACAACGAAGCCTGGGGCGGAGAAAAGGTCTTCCAACTGCTGGATCATTGCCTGCAAAGCCCGCGCGAGCGCCTGTATCTGTTGGAACTGTTGTACCTATGTATGTGCCTGGGTTTTGAAGGCCGCTACCGCGTCATGAACGACGGGCGTAGCCAGTTGGAAGCATTGCGCGAACGCACCGCAGCGGCGATTCGCAGCGCCCGTGGCGAACATGAGCGTGAGCTGTCGCCCCATTGGCGCGGCGTCACCGTGGCCCGTGATCGCCTGGCGCAATTCATGCCGCCATGGATTGCGGTCGCCATCGGCCTGGCCTTGTTGCTGGCCTTGCTGTTTGGCCTGCGCCTGAAACTGGCGTCGGATGCCGAGCCGGTCTTCAAGAATATCCATGCCCTGGGCGAAATTCCGGTGCAGGCCATCGACCGTCCGGTGGCGCAGCCAAAGATCATCGAACGCCCGCGCCTGGCTGGCTTTCTGGTCGAAGACATCAAGGCGGGCCGGGTGGCGGTGGAAGATGCCGTCGACCGTTCCGTGGTGACGATCCGTGGCGATGAGCTGTTCGCCTCGGCCAGCTCCAGCATTGTCGATGACTACCAGCCGCTGATGCTGCGCATCGCCGACGCCATCCGCAAGGTCAAGGGCCAGGTGCGGGTGACCGGGCACAGCGATAACCGCCCGATTGCCACCCTGCGTTTCCCGTCCAACTGGGCCTTGTCCGAAGCACGGGCCAAGTCGGTGCTGGAGATCCTCGCGGCCAAGACCGGCCAGGGCGAGCGCTTCAGTGCCGAAGGTCGCAGCGACACCGAACCGGTGGCGACCAACGCCACAGCCGAAGGCCGTGCCCGCAATCGCCGGGTTGAAATCACCGTATTGGCGGAGGGCGTCGAGTGAAGGCGTTTTTCAGTTTTATGATTCGCTGGGTGATCCCCGTGCTGGGCCTGATTGCCCTGGGCCTGATCATCTGGTTTGTCGGGCCGTTGCTCGACGTGCTGGTGCCTGAAGGCCGACGCTGGGCGTTGATCATCCTGATATTCGTGGTGTGGATCGCCTACCGCGTGTTTCGCATCATCCAGGCCCGCCGCCAGGCCGCCGAAGTGATGCGCAGCCTGGCCGCCGAAACCCCGGCCGATCCCAATAGCGTCGCCACTGCTGAAGAACTCGCGACCCTGCGCCAGCGCATGGACGAAGCCCTGGCGCTGCTGAAAAAGGCCAAGCTGGGCGGCGACGAGCGGCGCAATCTCTATGAGCTGCCGTGGTACGTGATCATCGGTCCACCGGGCTCGGGCAAGACCACGGCGCTGGTCAATTCCGGGCTGCATTTCCCACTGGCCGCCCAGTTGGGCGCCGGCGCGGTGCGTGGCGTAGGCGGTACGCGCAATTGCGATTGGTGGTTCACCGATCAAGCCGTGCTGCTGGACACGGCAGGCCGCTACACCACCCAGGACAGCAACTCGACAGTGGATAAAGCCGCCTGGCTGGGCTTTCTCGACCTGCTGAAAAAGCAGCGCGCACGTCGCCCGATTGACGGCGCATTTATCGCCATCAGCCTTTCGGACCTGCTGCTGGGCAGCGACGCCGAGCGCGGCGCCCATGCTGCGGCGATCCGCCTGCGGATCCAGGAGCTGTACACCCAACTGGGCGTGCGCTTCCCGATCTACCTGATGCTGACCAAGCTCGACCTGGTGCCGGGCTTCATGGAGTTTTTCGACAACCTGAGCAAGGAAGACCGCGCCCAGGTGTGGGGCATGACCTTTGCCCTGGACGACGGCAAGCACAGCGACAGCCCGTTGGCCCATTTGCAAAGCGAATTCGCCGGCCTGGAACAGCGCCTCAACGAACGCTTGGTGGAGCGCCTGCAACAGGAGCGCGACCCGGCGCGGCGTGACCTGATCTACGGTTTCCCGCAGCAGTTCGGTGCGTTGAAGGACTGCCTGCAAAGTTTCCTTGAGGGTGTGTTCAAACCCAATGCCTTTGAAGAGCGCGTACTGCTGCGCGGGGTGTATTTCACCAGTGGCACCCAGGAAGGCAGCCCGATCGACCGACTGATCGGCGCCATGGCCCAGAGCATGAACCTGGACCGCCAGCACCTGGCGCGCCAGAGCGGCACCGGGCGCAGTTACTTCATCGAAAAACTGTTCAGCGCCGTGGCCTTTGCCGAGCGCGGATTGGTCGGAGTCAACCCGAAGGTCGAACGCCGCCGCAAATGGCTGGCCCGTGGCGTCCTGGCCGCAACCGTGGCGGTGGTGCTGGTGGTCAGTACGCTGTGGTGGGTGAGTTATCGCGCCAACCAGGCGTATATCGCCCAGGTCGACCAGAAAGTCGCGCCATTGGGCCAGGCCGTGCAGACCCTGAGCCCGGCACAGCGCGAGGTGTTGGCCGTGCTGCCGCTGCTCAATGCGGTGAAAAACCTGGCGGGCGACTCGCCAAGCTGGTCCGAGGGCCTGGGCCTGTACCAGGGCGACATGCTGGAAGCCGAGTCCGCTAGCGTCTACCGCAAGCTGTTGATTGCAGTCTTTGCGCCACGCCTGGTCACGCGTATCGAAGAGCAACTGCACGGCGGTGGCAATTCCGACTTCCTCTATGAAGGCTTGAAGGCCTACCTGATGCTGGCTGACAGCGAGCATTACGACCCGGACTTCATCAAGGCCTGGATCGCCCTGGACTGGGACCGCAACCTGCCGCGCGACCTGCCCGCCGACCAGCGCCAGGCACTGACCGGGCACTTGCAGGCGCTGTTCGACCGCCACCCACCGAATGCGCGCCTCGACCCACGGCTGATCGATGACTTGCGTCGGCAGCTGCAACAACTGCCGGTGGCCCAGCGCGTATACGACCGGGTCAAGCGCCAGAAGCTGCCTGAAGGCGTGACGGATTTTCGCATCAACGAAGCGGCTGGCCGCGATGCCGCGCTGGTATTCAGCCGTAAAAGTGGCAAGCCGCTGGGTGAGCCGTTGAGTGGATTGTTTACCGCCAAGGGCTATCGCCAGGGCTTTTTGCTGACCAGCCTGAACCAGGCCGGCACCCTGGCTGAAGAGCAGTGGGTATTGGGTCATGCACCCGCAGATCAACAGAATGTCGCCAGCCTTGCCGCTGATGTGCGGCGCCTGTATTTCCAGGATTATCAGCGCCAGTGGGACGCCTTGCTGGCCGATATCGACTTTGTGCCCATCACCAGCGTGGCCCAGGCGGCCGACGTGTTGCGAGTGATCTCCGGCCCGAGTTCGCCGCTGAAGAAGCTGCTGGTGGCGGTGGCCAAGGAAACCGACCTGCAGGCTGAAGAGCGTCAACTGGCTGCCAAGGGCGTGCCGGTGGAGGGGGGTGTCGACAAACTCAAGGAGCGTCTCGGCAGCCTGCTCGGCGAGGCCCAACCAACGGCCAGCGCGCCGGCCCTGACGGAAGACCCGGTGACCGCGCATTTTGCCGAGCTCAATAGCATCGTCGCCAAGAACGAAGGTGAGCCGGCCGCCATCGACGGCCTGCTGGCGGACATGAATGCGTTGTATGTGCAGGTCAGCGCCATGGTCGGCGCCAGTGGCGATGCATTGCTCGGCGAAGCCAAGAACCAGGCCGCCGCCGCCGCCACGCGGGTCAGCCTGAATGCCGAACGCCAGCCGCCGCTGGTACAGGGCATGGTCAAGTCGGTGGTCAACTCAACCACCAACAGCATGATGGGCGGGGTGCGCAATCAACTGAACGCGGCCTGGGTTAGCGAAGTGGTCAATGTCTATCGCCAGTCCCTGGCCGGGCGTTACCCGATGTCTCCTGGCAGTGCCCGCGATGCCACCCTGGACGACTTCGGCCAGTTCTTCGGGGTGGGAGGGGTGATGGACAACTACTTCCGCAAATACCTGCAACCTTATGTCGACACCTCGGCGCAAACCTGGCGCTGGCAGCCGGGGGCGGCGCAGAAGCTCGGGATCGCGCCGGGCGTGCTGCAAACCTTCCAGCGCGCGGCGACCATTCGCGATGCGTTTTTCCGCACTGGCGGCACCCAGCCCATCGTGCGCTTCGAACTCAAGCCGGTGGCGATGGACGCGACCATCACCCAGTTCCTGCTCGACCTCGACGGCCAGCAACTGAGCTACGACCACGGCCCGAGCCGGGCGGTGGCGATGCAGTGGCCGAATCCCGGCAACAGTGGCGGGGTGCGGATCTCGATCATGCCGCCAGCCGCCAGTGGGCGTTCGGGCGTGACCCTGGATGGCCCGTGGGCGTGGTTTCGCCTGCTGGAGCAATCGGACCTGTCTGCCGGCAATTCGCCGGATCGCTTCAACCTGCGCCTGCGGGTCGATGGCGCAAGCATCGCCTATGAGTTGCGTGCCAACAGCGCCTTCAACCCGTTCAAGAGCCGCGTGCTGGGCGGGTTCAGCCTGCCGGAGCGGTTATGACCACGTTGGGCTTCTACGGCAAGTTGGCCAGCCGCGGGGACTTTGTCAGCCGCGCCTTGCCCCAGAGTTTTATCGGCCCCTGGGACAGTTGGCTGGCCGCCGGTTTGCTCGCCAGTCAACACAGCCTGGGCGGCGACTGGCTCAACGTGTACCTGGTCAGCCCGCTGTGGCGATTTGTGCTGGCACCGGGGGTGTGCGGGCCGGATGCGGCGGCGGGTGTGGTGATGCCAAGCATTGATCGGGTTGGCCGGTACTTCCCGCTGGCGGTGGTGACGTTGTTGGATCACGACACCAATCCGGCGTCCCTGGTGGGTGGCCCGGACACCTGGTTCGAGCAGGCCGAGGAGTTGTTGCTGCACACCTTGGATGCTGGCGCCACGTTCGAAGGGTTCAACGATGGCCTTGACCGCCTGGGTTTGCCGCTGAGTGAGCCGCGTGCGCTGGACAGTCGCTTCGCCGGTCTGCAGCGGGTGGCCGCCACCGTGCCCGATGGCCGCATGGCCGCGCTTGCCGAACAGGCCTGCGAAGGCGCGAGCCTCTGGTGGGGCCGTGGCTCGCAACGTATTTCCCCTGGTTTGCTGCGGTGCCAGGGCTTGCCGGCTGCCGGTGATTTTGCGCAATTTCTGCTCGGACAAGAAGGTGTGATGTAGATGGGGTCGACGTACAAATCCGCGAGCAAAAGCCATGTGGGCATGGTGCGCCAGGTCAATGAAGACGCGTGCCTGGACCTGCCGGAAAACCGCCTGTGGGTGGTGGCCGATGGCATGGGCGGGCATGCGGCGGGCGACTATGTCAGCAGCTTGATTGTCGACAGCCTGCGCAGCCTGCCCGTGGGGCGGTCCCTGGACGAATACACGGCCGCACTGCGCACCGAGCTGACCCGGGTCAACGCGGCCGTACGTGAAGAAACCGCCAACCGTGGCGTGACCATGATGGGCAGCACCGTGGTTGTGCTGGCTGCGCGCGGCCTGCGCGGCGTGTGCCTGTGGGCCGGTGACAGCCGCTTGTATCGCCTGCGCGATGGCGAGCTGGAACGCATCTCCCGCGATCACAGCTACGTGCAGGATTTGCAGGACAGCGGCCTGCTCAGTGAGGCCGATGCGCGGGTGCATCCACGGGCCAATATCGTGACCCGCGCCATTGGCGTGGAGGCGCAATTGGAGCTGTCGGTGGTCGACCTGTTGATCGCCCCCGGCGACAGTTACCTGCTGTGCAGCGATGGCCTGAACAAGACCGTCGAAGACCACGAGATCCACGAAGTACTGAGCCATGCCGAGCCTGACGAAATTGCCCGCAGTCTGGTGCACCTGGGGCTTAACCGCGGTGCGCCCGACAACATCACCACCCTCGTCGTGAAGGTGTCGCCATGACCCTGATTATTCCCGGCTACGACATCGACGGCGAAATCGGTGAAGGCGCCATGGCCAGTGTCTACCTGGCCACCCAGCGCTCCCTGGAGCGCAAGGTGGCGTTGAAGGTCATGGCCGCTGCGCTGGCCGCCGACCCGAGCTTCTGTGAACGTTTCCTGCGTGAGGGCAAGACCCTGGCGCGGCTGTCGCACCCGCACACGGTGACCATCCATGACATCGGCAATGTTGGCGAACTGTATTACATGGCCATGGAATACCTGCCCAACGGCACGCTCAAGGAGCGCATCGCCGCCGGCCTGACGCCGGAGCAGGGGCTGGTGTATATCCGCCAGATCGCCTCGGCGCTGGGTTATGCCCATGCCCAGGGCCTGGTGCACCGCGACGTCAAGCCGGCGAACATCCTGTTTCGCGCCGATGGCACGGCGGTGCTGTCGGACTTTGGGATTGCCAAGTCCCTGGATGACCGGACCCAGTTCACCCAGGCCGGGTTTGCCGTAGGTACCCCCAGTTACATGAGCCCGGAACAGGCGCGGGGCCAGGAAATCGATGGCCGCGCCGATCTCTACGCCCTGGGTGTGGTGCTCTATGAAATCCTTGTCGGCAAGCTGCCTTACAACGGCACCGATGCACTCTCCACGGCCCTGGCGCACCTGACCGAGCCCTTGCCGGAATTGCCGCTGCACCATGGCCGTTATCAACAGGTGCTGAAAAAGCTCCTGGCCAAAGATCCGGCAGAGCGCTACCCGGATGCGACGGCGTTGTTGCTGGCGCTGGATCAACTGCCAGCCGAAGCACCCCAAGAAGTGCTGGAGGCAACGCTGATTCGACCGGTCAGCCGCGATCTGGCCGGCATGACTCCAGTCTCCATCGACATTCCCAGCGACCCGCCGCAGCCGCAAGTGCTACGCCAGCCAGTGGTGACGCCCACCCAGCATCGCGCCGTTGCCGAACAACGGCGTGGCCCGGTCCTGGCATTGGCTGGCCTGGCGGTGGCTGTTGCGCTGGCCATGGGTGGCGCCAGTTACTGGTGGTTGAGTGCCGACGCACCGGCATCGCCACCTGCTGCGCCAGTGCCCGCTACGCCTGCAGCCGTCACACCGTTGGCCGCCGATATCGACGGCGGTCAACGCCCCTTGCTGATGGCTGGCAAGAAAACCCTGTTCCAACGGGTCCTGAGCAAGCCCGGCGCCAAGCTCTCCAGCGAGGCGGGTGGCGCACCGGGCAAGACCTTGCCGGCGTTTTCCGTGCTTTACGTGTACCAACGCAAGGACATCGACGCCAGCCCGTGGCTGCGTGTTGGCACCGCCACCGACGGGCGCAGCGACGGCTGGTTGCCGGCCGCGCAAGTCAGCGACTGGAAGCAGAGCCTGGTACTCAAGTTCACCGAGCGTTCGGGGCGTGCGCCGGTGATGTTCCTGCGCCAGGCTGGCGAGGTGGAAAAACTCCTGGCGGATCCCGCTTCGGCAAAAAACCTGCTGCTCAAGGCGCAGAAAAACCCCGAGGACAATCAGCAGGTCCTGGCCCTGGAGCCTGCCGCCAGCGCCGTGCCGCAGAACCAGTTCTACCTGTTGCCGATCTTCGATGCCAAAGAGAGCTTCGACGAGAATGGCCAGCCGGTGCAGTTGCTCAATGTGGCGTCCATCGATCCCGGTAGTGCCGCCGCCAAGCCGGCCACTCCGGTGCTCAGTGCGAATGCCGATGCCTTCCGCACCGCCGTGGTGCTGGTGGTGGACACCACCGTGTCGATGCAGCCCTACATCGACCAAGTGCGCGACGTGGTCCACGAGTTGCAGACGCGCATTGCCGAGCGTGGCGAGTTGGACAGCGTCAGCTTTGGCATGGTTGGCTTTCGCAGCAGCGTGAAGAAAACCCCGGGCCTGGAATATGTGGCCAAGACCCTGATCACCCTCGATCAGGGACGCGACCCCCAGCGTTTTCTCGACATGGCGCGGCAGGTCAAGGCCTCGAGCGTTTCCAGCCACTCCTTCAACGAAGACGCGTTCGCCGGAGTGATGCAGGCGGTCGAAGGCATGGACTGGTCGGGCTACGGCGGACGCCTGATCCTGCTGGTGACCGATGCCGGCGCCTTGCGCAAGAACGACCCGTTCGCCGCGACCCAGATGAACGAAGCCGAAGTGCGCCAGGCTGCGCTGGGCAAGCAGATCAAGATCTATGCCCTGCACCTGCGCACCGATGCCGGCAAGAAAACCCATGGCGGCGCCGAATCCCAGTACCGCACCCTGACCGCCGACGCCAACCCGCGGATCGGTGATCTGTACACCGCGGTGCCGGGCGGCGATGTGCGCAAACTGGGCGAGCGTGTCGATGAGATCGGTACGGTGTTCGCCAATCTGGTGCATCAAGTGCGCAGCAACACCCCGCAGCCGGTACCGTTGCTCAGCAGTGCGCCGAGCCTGGCGGACAAATCCGCCGCCGTCGGCTATGCCATGCATATGGATTTCCTCGGCCACAAAGGCGCCAGCCAGGCGCCGCAACTGGTCAGTGCCTGGACCGCCGACCGTGACCTGACCAACCCCGCACTGCCGGCGTTCCAGGTCTGTGTGATGCTCACCAAATTGCAGCTCAACGACTTGCAGCAGTCGCTCAAATTGATCGTCGATGCGGCCCGCAAGACCCAGACCTCACCCAAGGATTTCTTCCAGGAAATCGCCAGTGCCTCGGCCTACATGAGCCGTGACCCGCAGGCTTTGCGCAAGGGCGGCAACCTCGCCGCCGGCGGCATCCTCGGCGAATACCTGGAGGGCCTGCCGTACCGCAGCAAGTCCTTGAACATGACCCAGGACCTGTGGCTGTCGTTGAGCGTGGCCGAACAGGAA
This sequence comes from Pseudomonas sp. 25 R 14, assembly GCF_900004755.1. Classification (NCBI taxonomy): domain Bacteria; kingdom Pseudomonadati; phylum Pseudomonadota; class Gammaproteobacteria; order Pseudomonadales; family Pseudomonadaceae; genus Pseudomonas; species Pseudomonas sp. 25 R 14. Next base: position 112,039 of record NZ_CVTS01000005.1, read on the forward strand.
GACTTTATCGACGAACTGGATTCGAAAATCCGCCTCTTTGAGACCTTCCATAACGATGTGGCCAACTGGGTCCGTTTCGGTGATGCCGAACCGGGCGATGCGTTGTACCGCGTGCCATTGTCGACGCTGCCTTGATGCTGAACCTGAGCGCGGTGCACAAGAGCCGGGGCGTCGGTAGCCAGCGCTATAGCCTGGTGATTCCAGCGTTGCACCTGTGTGCCGGGGAGCAATTGGCGATTGTCGGGCCGAGCGGCTGCGGCAAAAGCACCTTGCTGGATCTGCTGGCGTTGGTATTGGCACCGGATCAGGTGGGCCGGTTTGAATTCAACCAACTGGATATTGGTGGTTTATGGCGCGCCAATCAGCAATCCATGTTGGCCGGGTTACGCAGCCGGCACCTCGGTTATGTGTTGCAGACCGGCGGCCTGCTGGGCTTTCTCGATGTGCGCGGCAATATTGCCCTGTCCCGGCAACTGTTGGGGCTCAAGGACGATGGCAGCGTGGCGCGCCTGGCGGAGCAGTTGCAAATCAGTGACCAGTTGGCCAAGAAACCCGCTGCGTTATCGGTGGGCCAACGCCAACGCGTCAGTTGCGCCCGAGCCTTGGCCCATGCCCCGCAATTGGTGCTGGCGGATGAGCCGACCGCGTCCCTTGACCCGCTTAACGCCGAGCGTGTCATGCAGGCGCTGCTGGCCCAGGCCCGCGAGCACCGCGCCGCCTGCGTGATCGCCACCCATGACGAGCCCCTGGCCCGCGCCAGCGGCTTGCAGGTGCGGCGTATCAGTTGCCAGCGCGACCCTGACGGTGGCGTCACCGCGACCCTCGGGGAGGCGTGCTGATGCGTATCCCTCTGGTGGCCTCCCTTGCTTGGCAGGATTACCGCAACGATGGGTGGCTGTCGGCCTGTTCGGTGCTGGCGCTGGTGGCCGTGATCGCGCCGTTGCTGGTGTTGTTCGGCCTCAAATTCGGGCTGGTCAGCAGCCTGACCGAGCGCCTGGAGAATGATCCGGCGACCCGGGAAATCATCCCGTTGGGCGGTGGTCGATTCAGCCGCACCTTTGTCGAGCAGCTTGGCCTACGCCGCGATGTAGCGTTTGCCATCCCGCGCACGCGGCAGATTGCGGCCACGGCGCAGGTGGGGACGTTGACCCTGGAAATGCTGCCAACCGCGCCAGGTGATCCGTTGCTGGGCGGTCTGCCGATACCGGTGGGCCTGGACCAGATCGTGCTGAGCCACACCGCCGCCGAGAAGCTGGCGGCGCGGCCGGGGGATTGGTTGCAAACCCAGTTTGCGCGGCAAGTGGCCGGGCGCGTCGAGGCCCAGCACACACGGCTGCAGGTGCTGGCGGTGCTGCCCCTGGAGGCGTTCGCACGGGACGGATTATTTGCCGGGTTGAGCCTGCTGGAAGCGGCGGAAGATTACCGCGATGGCCGGGCTGTACCGGCGCTGGGTTGGGACGGTGACGCGGCGGGAGTGAGCGAGCAGCGGGTGTATCCGGCGTTTCGTTTGTATGCGCGCAGCCTCACTGATGTAGAGCCGCTGCGGGTGTATTTCGCCGCACAGGACCTGTTGGTCTCGACCCAGGCGCTGAGCATCGCCCAAGTGCAGTCGTTGAGCCGCAACTTGTCGATTGTGTTTTGGATCATCGCCGGGCTGGCCTTGGCGGGTGCATTTGCGGCGATCTTCGCCGGGGCGTTGGCCGCCGTGGCGCGCAAGCGTCGGGAATTGTCGGTGTTGCGCCTGCTGGGATTTTCCACCGGCGCGCTGTTGCTGTTTGTGGTGATGCAGGCGCTCTACAGCGCGGGTTTCGCTGCCGTGCTCAGTGCCGGCCTGTATGGCCTGGCCGAGGCGGGTTTGAATCAATTATTCGTGCAGGTGCCGGGCGAATACGCCAGCCACCTGCTGGCGCGGCATTACCTGCTGGCCCTGCTCGCGGTGCTCGGCGTCAGCGCCGTGGCGGCTGCGTGTGGGGGGTGGCGTGTGGTGCGTATCCAGGCTTCTGAGGGCATCCGAGATGTATAAGTTATTGGCCGCCGCTGTGGCGCTGAGCCTGGCCTCTGTGGCCTGGGCCGATGAGGCAAGCGATAAGCTGGACAACCCCAAGCCGTTGGCCGATGACGTCAGCCTGCCGCTGCCGTGCGAAGGCAATATGGTGTTCCGCTACGCCTATGTCCTGGCCCAGGGCACCCTGGACGACCGTGAGGTCAGCCTCGGCTACCCGTTCAGCGAAGGTGAGGCGGGCTACAAGCAGTCGTTTATCTCCGGCTATCGCCGAGACTTTATCAACGGTCAATTCACCCTCAAGGATTTGCCCAAGGGCTGGAACAAGGTCATCGCGCCGCTGATGCCCAAGACTGACGCCAAGACCCCGCTCAAGCCGATGCTCTACTTTATCGGCAAGTACGAAGTCACCGCGCGCCAGTACGCCCAGGTCATGTCCCAGGCCCAGTCGCTGGCCAGCGGCGAGCCGGCCCCGGCGTGCGAGGTGCCTGAAGGCATGGCCGGGCGCTTGCCCAAGGTCAAGCTGTCGCGTTTTGAAGCCGAGCGCTTCTCGGCGGTGTACAGCGCCTGGTTGATGAAATACCACCGCGACTTGCTGCCGGTCAGTGGCCGTGGTTCTTCGGCAGAGGATGGCGGCCTGGGCTTTGTGCGGCTACCGACTGAAGTGGAGTGGGAATTCGCCGCGCGCGGCGGCCAGGCGGTGAGCCGCCAGGACCTAGAAGGCCGGTTGTTCCCCCGACGCATCGAGGGCAGCGACAGCGACGGCCCGCTGGCCGATTGGGCGGTGTTCAACCAGGTCGCTGGCGGCACTGGCCAGGCGGCGCGACTGATGCCCATCGGCACCAAGTTGCCGAACCCCATCGGCATGTTCGACGTGATCGGCAACGCCGCCGAGATGGTCCAGGAATCGTTCCAACTGGTGCACGCCGGCCGCCGCCAGGGCACCTATGGCGGCTTTATCGTCAAGGGCGGCAACTACCTGGAGGGCGAGGGCACGCTGTTCAGCGGCATGCGCCGCGAATACCCGTTGTTCGGCGCCGATGGCACTGAGCAAAGCAACGAGACCACCGGTTTTCGCGTGGCGATTGGTGCGCTGTCGGCACCACGTTCACGCTACAACGAACTGTTCGCCCAGTGGCAGAAAGAGGGCCGTCTGGCCGCGCTGACCGACGCCATCGACGACGCCCAAGACCCGACCAAACGCCTGGACAGCATCATCGCCGCCAGCGTCGACCCACGGTTGCAGGCCGAGTTGGGGCTGGTCAACGAAGAGCTCAAGCGCAACGTGTCGCTGATTGCCCAGCAGCGCGAGGAGGCGGCCGGCAACTTGATCCAGTCTGCTGCCCTGGTGGCCGAGACCATCAATAACTACAACATCCGCCTGATCAATCTGCAGAAGAGTCGCCAGCAGTCCCTGGACGCCAAGGACGAGGCCAGCGCGCAGTTGTTCGCCACGGCGATCGCCAATGGCCGCAGCGCGCTGGACGGCGCGGTGGCGATCTATATCGATAACCTGGCCACTGGCACGCGCTACACCGATGCGGTGATCCAGGCGCAGTTTCAACGGATCCAGCAAGAATTGGAGCGCAAGCCGGTACTGGGCAAGAGCCTGGTGACGCGCGCGACGTTATTCGTTCGCCATGTCGGCAACTATCGCAAGCAACAGCGAGCCGACCCGGCAACGATTTTGAAGCAATTGCTCGCAGCGAGCGGTCAGCGGTCTTGACCGTTGGTTGTATGGCGAGCCTGGAAGGGACTCAGGCGGCATGGGCCGTGCTGGGCAAGTCAAACTTAAAAGAGAACACACCTATGCTTTTTTCCCGTAAGGCGGTTTCCAAGCGTCACTTGCTGCTGGTCGCGGCTGGTTTCAGCACTGTGCTGACAGGTTGCGCCACGTCGCCGGCCTCCAAGGTCGCGTCGAGCACCAAGGTTGAGTACTACCCGAGTTGCTACGAGCCGGTGCAGCACCTGCGTGCCACCGATTCGGACATGACCAAGTCGGTCGTCACGGGCGCCGCCCTTGGCGCGGCCGGTGGTGCGTTGTTGGGCGCCCTGACCGGCGACTCCGACAAGCGTGGCCG
>NZ_CVTS01000058.1:0-396 GCF_900004755.1 Pseudomonas sp. 25 R 14
CTTCCGACGGAGCCGTCAACGTCACGGTAGTGGTGTTATCGGTATCGGTACCTGGGGTATCAGTGACAATCGTGGTGACTTTGTCAGTACCTGGGACCAGATTTTCAAAGTGCTCGCCGCCGGTGACTTCCTTGATGCCGGTAGTAACAGTCTGGTCGCCTTTGTACACATCGTCCGGAGCCACAGCCGAAACGGTGCCGCTCGACTGGTTCACGCCGATAGTAATGGTCTGGTTGTTATCCAGAGTCACAGTCAGCGGGCCAGTGGTGTTGGTGACCGGCTTGCCATCTTTGTCGACCAGGGTCGCGGTGTAGACGATCTCGCCGCCTTCGCCCACGGTTTTGGTCGCGGTCAGGACTACATCAACCTTGTCGATGGTGTCGTTGATCTGCGTCG
>NZ_CVTS01000058.1:532-998 GCF_900004755.1 Pseudomonas sp. 25 R 14
TGGTGTTATCGGTATCGGTACCTGGGGTATCAGTGACAATCGTGGTGACTTTGTCAGTACCCGGAACCAGGTTCTCGAAGTGCTCGCCGCCAGTGACTTCCTTGATGCCGGTAGTAACAGTCTGGTCGCCTTTGTACACGTCATCCGGTGCTACAGCCGAAACAGTACCGCTCGACTGATTCACGCCGATGGTGATGGTCTGGTTGTTATCCAGCGTCACTGTCAGCGGGCCAGTGGTGTTGGTGACCGGCTTACCATCCTTGTCGACCAGGGTCGCGGTGTAGACGATCTCGCCGCCTTCACCCACGGTTTTGGTGGCCGTCAGGACCACATCGACCTTGTCGATGGTGTCGTTGATGGTGGTCGTTGCGCCATCGCCTGCAACCACGAGCTTCTCGAAGTTGCCGCCATCGGTGCCGGTGATCTGGACGGTCTGGGTGCTCTTGTCGATGAACACGTCATCGCC
>NZ_CVTS01000058.1:1095-65996 GCF_900004755.1 Pseudomonas sp. 25 R 14
TATCAGTGACAATCGTGGTGACTTTGTCAGTACCTGGAACCAGGTTCTCGAAATGCTCGCCGCCAGTCACTTCCTTGATGCCGGTAGTAACAGTTTGGTCGCCTTTGTACACATCGTCCGGAGCCACAGCCGAAACGGTGCCGCTCGACTGGTTCACACCGATGGTGATGGTCTGGTTGTTATCCAGAGTCACCGTCAGTGGGCCAGTGGTGTTGGTGACCGGCTTGCCATCCTTGTCGACCAGAGTCGCGGTGTAGACGATTTCGCCGCCTTCACCCACGGTTTTGGTGGCCGTCAGGACCACATCGACCTTGTCGATGGTGTCGTTGATCTGCGTCGTCGCCCCACCCGGTGCGATATCAAGCTTCTCGAAGCCGCCACCGACGATGTCCGGATTGATCGTGACGTTGATCGGTCCGGCATCTTTGAATACGTCGTCGCTCGGTGCCTTGGACGTCACCTGGCCAGTCGTCTCGCCCTTGGCGATGGTGATGACGTCACCGTTGCTCAGGGTCAGGGTCAGGTCGCTGCCGGCCTTGTTGCTCAAGGTCGCGGTGTAGGTGATGTTGCCACCTTCGTCGGCTTCGCCTGGTGCGGTCAGCGTGACGGTGGTGGTGTCGGTAGTGCCGGGTGTGTCGGTTACGGTGGTGTTGACCGGCGTGGTGCCTGGCACCAGGTTCTCGAAATGCGCGCCGCCGGTCACATTGGTGATGGCGGTGGTGATGGTCGGGTTGCCTTCATACACATCGTTCGGCGCAACAGTGGTGACAGTGCCGGCGGATTGGCCGACGCCGATGGTGATGGTCTGGCCATTGTCCAGGGTCACGGTCAACGGGTTGGTGATGTTGGTGACCGGGTTGCCTGCCTTGTCCACAAGCGATGCGGTGTAGACGATGTTACCGCCTTCGCCCACGGTGGTCGTGGCGGTCAGGACTACATCGACCTTGTCGATAGTGTCGTTGACGGTCGTGGTAGCGCCGTCACCGGCCACTTCCAGTTTCTCGAAGTTGCCGCCGGTAGTCTCGGTGATCTTGACGGTTTGCGTGCTCTTGTCGACAAACACGTCATCGCCCGGGGCATCAACCGTCACGGAGCCAACGGTTTCACCGGCCTTGATGATGATGGTCGAACCGTTATCCAGTTTCAGCGTGACGTCAGTCTCTGCTTTATTGGAGAGCGTGGCGGTGTAGGTGATCTGGTCGCCTTCGTTGATATCGCCCGGCGCAGTCAGCGTCACGGTGGTGGTATCGACCGAGTCGGTGATGGTGGTGACGGCTGGCGTGGTGTTGGGCACCAGTTTTTCGAAATTGCCACCGGTGGTGCCAGTGATGGTCGTAGTGACCGTGCTGCCGTTGACGTAGACGTCGTTCGCCGGGGTGTCGACCACCACGGTGCCGACGGACTCGCCGGCCTTGATGGTAATCACCGAACCGTTGGACAAGGTCACGGTCAGCGGCGTTTGCGCCGGGTTGGTCAGGGTTGCGGTATAGGTGATCTGGCCGCCTTCGGTGACCGTGTTGGTGGCGGTCAGGGTCAGGCCGGTGTCGTCGACCGAGTCGGTAATGGTGGTGACGGCAGGCGTGGTGTCTGGCACCAGGTTTTCGAAGTTGCCACCGGTAGCCCCGGTAATCGTGGTGCTGACCGTGCTGCCGTTGTTATAGACGTCGTTGGCAGGTGTATCGACCACCACGGTGCCGGTGGACTTGCCAGGCTCGATGGTGATGACCGAACCATTGCTCAACGTAATGGTGACCGGTGTCTGCGCCGGGTTGGTCAAGGTCGCGGTGTAGGTGATCGGACCGCCTTCGGTCACCGTTTCGCCTGCCGTCAGGGTCACGGTGGTGGTGTCGATGGTGTCGGTGATCTGGGTCACGGCCGGCGTCGGGTCGACGGTGAGCACCAGGTTATTGCCACCGGTCGTGCCGGTCACGGTCACGCTGATCTGACCGGGATCGATGTACGGGCTGTCGTTCGGTGCCAGGGGCACGTTGACGGAGCCAGTCACCTGGCCGGCCGGGATGGTGATCACCGCGCCGTTGGACAGGGTAACAGTCAAGTTACTGGTAGACGGCTGGGTCACCGTGGCGGTGTAGGTCAGCACGCCGCCAGCTTCAGTGATGGTCGGCGTGGCGCCCAGGGTCAGGGTCGACGGCAAAGGTGCCGCCGTGAGCGGGTCGTTTGGTTGCCCGCCGAGCTCGTTGGTCAGCGCATTGGTCGCGAAACCCAGGCCTGCCGTCGGGAAGCCAATGGTCGGATCGACCGAGCCCGCCGTCTCATCAAGCATTACAAAGCTGTGGCCGCCCCCGGCAGCACCGGTACCTGCCGCTGACGCGCCTGCAGCGGTGGCTTCCAGGTCGGTGGTCGGGTCAGCGCCGGCAGCAATGGCCTGTTGCAGTTCGGCAACCGAAGGCGCGGCCTGTGCGGTGGCTTGGGCCAGGTCGGTGCTGGAGTCAGGCGCGGTGGCGCTCCACTGGGTGTCACGCCCCAGGTCCAGGGTGCGGCCATCGGCTAGCTCCAGGCTGACGGCGCCCGACATCCCGGTGTCAATCTGGTCGCCGGCGAACAGGCGATCACCTTCAACCAGCACCCGACGGGCACCTTCCGGAGAAATGACGAAAACTTGGCCAACAATGCCCTTGACGATTGCAACAACACTGCTCATTGAAGATTTCTCCGGCGATCCATTCTGTGGGTGTCCCTATGACTGAGAACCTATGGGATTCATCAGTCTGGGAGGTGCGTAGTTTGTAAAACGTGTGACGTCAAATAATTGGCTATATTTTTTGGCAATTTACTTTATGCCAAACTATTGACCTTCTTGGCGCCATCCTAAACAATCGCCTCGCTAATGTCACATTGATATTCATGCGGCGAACCGTCCTACATGTGTGAACCAGTTCCGCTTTTGAACTTTCCGACGTACGGTCATTACGGTAGCCATTTTCTAACGCAGCACACCAAGTTGCTGTGACTTGAGACAAGAAGTCCTGGGGATTTTTAAAATGCGTTTGCACCTGCTTAAGGCAATACCGTTCGTTCTCGCCGCCAGTTTTGTACAAGCCCAAACCCTGCCCCAGGCCATGCAGCAAGCGCTGGATGTGCATCCTGAGATTCAGGCAGGTGTCAACGCTCGTATCGCGGCTGACTATCAGTTGCGTGCGGCCAAGGGTGGCTACCTGCCCCGTGTCGACTTGAACGCGGGTTATGGCCGTGAAGGTACCGACAGTTCATCCACCCGTGCCCGTGGTGGCCACTGGGACACACTCAATCGCGGTGAGTCGAGCCTGCGCTTGCAGCAAATGGTTTTTGACGGTTTTGCCACTTCCAGTGAAGTAGGGCGTCAACAAGCCACCGTTAACTCCCGCGCGTTTTCGCTGCTGGGTACTTCCGAGCGCACTGCATTGACGGTAGCCCAGGTTTACCTGGATGTCCTGACCCGTCGTGAGTTCGTGCGCCTGGCTGAAGACAACCTGCGCAATCACGAGCGTATCTACGACCAGATCAAGTTGCGCACCCAGCGTGGCGTCGGCAGCGGGGCTGACCTGGACCAGGCCGAAGCCCGTCTGGCCCAGGCCCGCAACAACGTGATCACTGAGCAGACCAACCTGGCCGATGCCCAGACCAACTACCTGAGCGCCGTCGGCCAAGACGCCGATCAGTTGGAGCGTCCACCCAGCTTCATGGCACTGCTGCCCGCCAACCTGAACGAAGCGCGTCGCCAGATGCTGGATAACAGCCCGATCCTGCGTTCGGCCGAATCCGACATCGCCGCCGCCGAAAAACAATACGAAGCCGCCAAGTCTTCCTTCTACCCACGCTTCGACGCCGAGTTGGGCCGCAACGCCGACAACAACATCGACGGCGACGCCAGCCACAACAACGGTTGGGAAGCCATGCTGCGCATGCGTTTCAACCTGTACGCCGGTGGCAGCAACAAAGCCGAGCTGGAGTCCAAGTCCTACCAGTCCAACCAGGCGCTGGATATCCGCAACAACGCCTTGCGTCAATTGAACGAAGAGCTGGGCCTGGCCTGGAACGCCATGAACAACGCCAATGCCCAGGTGCCGATTGCCCAGCAATACGTCGACCACAGCAGCAAGGTGCGCGGTGCCTACCAGAAGCAATTCAGCCTGGGCGAACGAACTCTGCTTGACTTGCTCGACAGTGAAAACGAGCTGTTCACGGCTTCGCGTCGTTTGGAAGAGATAAAAAACGTTCAGTTATTTACTCAGTACCGAATCAAGGCGACCATGGGCGAGTTGCTCAAGAGCCAGGGAGTGGTCGCACCGATGGCCTCCGTCGTACAGAACGATGTGAAGCCGAAAGTCCAACTGCCTGGGATGAATTGAGCTATTCCTTATAGTCCCATCTGTTAGTTGAGAGAGCCCGCGTGGAATCAGAAGTCAGTCGAGTCCATCTCAGTCATGATCCCCGCACATTGCACGACGACCCGTTACTCGACGGGTTGTTGGCTCTCTGCGCCCTGCACCAGAAGCCCGCCAGTGCGGCAATGCTGACCACCGGCCTGCCATTGCCGGCCCAGCAACTGACCGCCGATTTGCTGGCCCGGGCCGCAGCCCGCGCCGGTTTGCAAGGGCGGTTGCTGCAACGCAAGCTCGATTCGATCCCCGCGATTGCCATGCCGGCGCTGCTGTTGCTCAAGGACGGCCGCAGTGCCGTGCTGCTCGGTTGGCAGGGTGAAGACGAGGCCCAGGTGCTGCTCAGCGAAAGCGATGGCGGTGAAACCATCGTCAAGCGGGAAGCGCTGGCCGATGACTACATCGGCAAAGTGTTCTTTGCCCAGCCCCAGCACAAATTCGATGTCAGCCACGGCACCCTGATCCCGCGGGCCCGCTCCTGGTTTCGCGACACCCTCAAGCGTTCGCGCTGGCTCTACGCCGATGCCATCGCCGCCAGTTTCCTGATCAACCTGATTGCCATGGCCGCGCCGCTGTTCGTGATGAACGTCTACGACCGCGTGGTGCCGAACCAGGCCACTGCCACCTTGTGGGTGCTGGCCACCGGTATTTTCATTGCCTACGTGTTCGACCTGGTCCTCAAGAGCCTGCGTAGCCTGTGCCTGGACCTGGCCGGCAAGAAAACCGACCTGATCATCTCGGCTACGCTGTTCGAGCGGATCGTCGGCATGTCGATGAAATACCGCCCGGCGCGGGTCGGCAGTTTTGCCCAGAACATCCACGAGTTTCAGAGCCTGCGCGACTTCCTCGCGTCCCTGACCCTCACCAGCCTGATCGACCTGCCGTTTACCCTGCTGATATTCATGGTGATCGCGATCCTCGGCGGGCACCTGGTGTGGATCCCCATGCTGGCCTTCCCGATTGCCCTGGGCATCGGCTACCTGCTGCAAAAGCCGCTGGTTGCCACCATGGAGCGCACCATGGCCCTGGCTTCCGAGCGCCAGTCGAGCCTGATTGAAACCCTGGCCGGGCTGGATGCGGTCAAGGTCAACAACGCCGAGAGCGAGCGCCAGTACCAGTGGGAACAGACCATTGGCACCCTCAGCCGCCTTGAGTTGCGGGTGAAAATGCTCTCTGGGCTGTCGATGAACATCACCTTGCTGATCCAGCAACTGGCCGGTGTGATCATGATTGTCTTCGGCGTCTACCAGATCATCGACGGTAACCTCAGCATGGGCGGCCTGATTGCCTGCTACATGCTCAGTGGCCGCGCCCTCAGCCCCCTGGCATCGCTGTCGGGCCTGATGACCCGCTACCAGCAAGCCAAAGTCACCATGGTCTCCACCGACCAGATGATGGAGCTGCCCCAGGAGCGCAACTTCGAAGAGCGCCCCTTGAGCCGCCGCACCCTGCAAGGCGCCATCGAGTGCCGGGGCCTGAATTTCACGTACCCCAACCAGCAGAACATGGCGCTCAAGAACATCAACCTGGTGATCAAGCCCGGCGAGAAGATCGGCATCATCGGGCGCAGCGGCTCAGGCAAAAGCTCCCTGGCCAAACTGATCGTGGGCCTCTACCAGCCCGACTCCGGCGCCTTGCTGGTGGACGGCGTGGACATTCGCCAGATCGACGTCAGCGAACTGCGCCACAACGTGGGTTATGTGCCTCAGGATATCCAGCTGCTGGCCGGTACCCTGCGCGACAACCTGGTCTCCGGCGCCCGTTACGTTGAAGACGAAGTGGTGCTGCAAGCCGCTGAATTGGCCGGTGTCCACGAATTTGCCCGCCTGCACCCACAAGGCTACGAGCTGCAAGTGGGCGAGCGGGGCCAGAACCTTTCTGGCGGCCAGCGACAAAACGTCGCCTTGGCCCGTGCCCTGCTGCTCAACCCGCCTATCCTGCTGCTGGATGAACCGACCAGCGCCATGGACAACACCGGTGAGGAGCGCCTCAAACAGCGCCTGCAAGCCGTAGTGGAAAGCAAAACCGTGGTGCTGGTGACGCACCGGGCGTCGCTGTTGTCTCTGGTGGACCGTTTGTTGGTCATCGACCGTGGGCAAATCCTTGCCGATGGCCCGAAAGCCGTAGTGATGGAAGCGTTGAAGAAGGGGCAGATCAGTGTTGCGTAAATTCAAGGACGCGGTCCGTCGCTATTTCATTGGTTCCGATTCGCTGGACGGCCAGCCACTGCCAGAGGTCAAGAAGGCCCTGATCGAAGATGCCCCGCGCGTGGTGCGGCTGACCATCTGGGGGATCATCGGGTTTTTCCTGTGCATGCTGCTGTGGGCCGGTTTTGCCAAGGTCGACGAAGTGACACGCGGTGATGGCAAGGCCATTCCCTCCTCCAAATTGCAGAAGATCCAGAACCTTGAGGGCGGTATCGTCGCTGAGTTGTATGTCAAGGAAGGGCAGATCGTTGAGGCCGGTGCGCCGCTGATCCGCCTGGACGACACGCGCTTTGTTTCCAACGCCGGGGAAACCGAGGCCCAGCGCCTGTCCCTGCTGCTGCGCATCGAGCGTTTGAACGCCCAGATCGAAGACCGGCCGTTGAATGTCCCTGAAGATGTGCGGGCTGCTGCGCCAACCCAGGCGATCAACGAGCAGTCGCTGTACGAAAGCCGGCGCCAGCAGTTCAAGGACGAAATCGGCGGCTTGCAGGAGCAATTGACGCAGCGCCAGCAAGAAATGCGCGAATACACCTCCAAGCAGGGCCAGTATCGTAGCCAGCTGTCGTTGCAGCGCCAGGAAATCAACATGTCCGAACCCCTGGTCGCCCAGGGTGCGGTGTCGCCGGTGGAAGTGCTGCGTCTCAAGCGCGCAGAAATGGAAACCCGTGGGCAACTGGACGCCACCACCCTGGCCATCCCGCGCGCTGATTCGGCGATCAAGGAAGTACAACGCAAGATCGACGAGACTCGCGGTAAATACCGTAGCGAAGCCCTGACCGAGCTCAACGAGGCGCGCACTGACCTGAACAAGGCCCAGGCCACCGGCAAAGCCCTCGAAGATCGTGTGAGCCGGACCATGGTCACCTCGCCGGTGCGCGGGATCGTCAAGCAACTGCTGGTCAACACCATTGGTGGGGTGATCCAGCCGGGCAGCGACATGGTCGAAATCGTACCGCTGGACGACACCTTGCTGGTAGAAGCCAAGATCCGCCCGCAAGACATCGCCTTCCTGCACCCGGGGCAAGAAGCCGTGGTCAAGTTCACCGCCTACGACTACACCATCTACGGCGGCCTCAAGGCCAAGCTGGAGCGCATCGGTGCCGACACCATTACCGATGAAGACAAGAAAACCACCTACTACATGATCACCTTGCGCACCGACCGCAGCCACCTGGGCACCGATGAGAAGCCGCTGATCATCATCCCTGGCATGGTCGCTTCGGTCGACATCATCACTGGCAAGAAGACCATCCTCAGCTACCTGCTCAAGCCCATCATCAAGGCCCGGGCCGAGTCGCTGCAGGAGCGTTGATTTTCGGTGTCTGGGCGGGCCCTTTCGCGAGCAAGCCCGCTCCCACATTCGACTGCATTCCCATGTTGGAAATCGGTCGAATGTGGGAGCGGGCTTGCTCGCGAAGGGGCCCTCAACCTCCCCACACCTTCCGTCCTCTCCCCAAAAACGCCATATCGTTATTCTCTAACGGTATTTAAATTCCAGTTCTTATATCTATAAAGTCACTCTCCTGACTGCCAGGGAGTGATCACATGTCCACCGCCACAGCCGCCTTGCCCACCGCGCAAACCTTCGATATCCGCCCATTCCCCGGCAGCGTAGGCGCCGAGATCATTGGCCTGGACCTGTCGCGCCCGGTCAACGACCAGGACTTTGCCCGCATCCATCGCGCGCACCTGGACCACCATGTAGTGGTGTTCCGCGACCAGCGCATCACCCCCGAGCAACAGATCGCCTTCAGCCGCCGTTTCGGCGTGTTGCAGATCCATGTGCTCAAACAGTTCCTGCTGGTCAACCACCCAGAAATCCTTATCGTCTCCAACATCATCGAGAACGGCCAATCCATCGGTCTGGGCGACGCGGGCAAGTTCTGGCATTCGGACCTGTCATACAAAGAACTGCCGAGCCTGGGTTCGATGCTCCACGCCCAGGAACTACCATCCGAAGGCGGCGACACGCTGTTTGCCGACATGCACAAAGCCTGGGACCAGTTGCCCGAGCATCTGCGCAAAGCCGTGGAAGGTCGCAGCGCTGCGCATTCCTACACCGCGCGCTACAGCGAAACCAAATTCGAAGGCAACTGGCGCCCGACCCTGACCCCCGAACAACTGGCGCAGGTCGCCGAAGTGGTGCACCCGGTGGTGCGCACCCACCCGGAAAACGGGCGCCAGGCGCTGTTCGTCAGCGAAGGCTTCACTACCCGCATTGTCGGCCTGCCCGAAGACGAAAGCCGCGACCTGCTGGCCCAACTCTTTGCCCACAGCACCCACCCGCAAAACATCTACCGCCACCGCTGGCAGCCCCACGACCTGGTGTTCTGGGACAACCGCTCGCTGATCCACCTGGCCGCCGGTTGCCCCAGCCACCTGCGCCGCAAACTGTTTCGCACCACCATCCAGGGCGACGCGCCTTTCTGATTCGGAGCATGACCATGTCCAGGAAAACCCCCTTTGCACGATTGGCCGCGACCGTGGGCCTTGGCGTCAGCCTGTTGGCCGGCAGTCTGGTTGCTCCCGCCGTCGCCCAGGCCGAAGGCGAGATTCGCATTGCCGAGCAGTTCGGCATCGTTTACTTGCTGCTCAACGTGGTGCGCGACCAGAACCTGATCGAGAAATATGGCAAGCAGGAAGGTATCGACATCAAGGTCGACTGGACCCAACTGTCCGGCGGCGCGGCGGTCAATGACGCGCTGCTCTCCGGCTCCATCGACATTGCCGGCGCCGGGGTCGGCCCGCTGCTGACCATCTGGGACCGCACCCACGGCAAGCAGAACGTCAAGGCCGTGGCTTCCCTGGGCAACTTCCCGTACTACCTGGTCAGCAACAACCCCAAGGTCAAGACCATCGCCGACTTCACCGAGAAAGACCGCATCGCCGTGCCGGCCGTGGGGGTTTCCGTGCAGTCGCGGTTCCTGCAATACGCGGCGGCCAAGCAATGGGGCGACAAGGAGTTCAATCGCCTGGATAAATACACCATCGCCGTCCCGCACCCGGACGCTACGGCTGCGTTGATCGCCGGGGGTACCGAGCTGACCGGGCATTTCTCCAACCCACCGTTCCAGGACCAGGCGCTGGCCAACCCCAATGTCCACGTGGTGCTCAATACCTATGACCTGCTGGGGCCAAACTCGCCGACCGTACTGTTTGCCACCGAGAAGTTTCGCAACGACAACCCGAAGACCTACAAGGCCTTTATCGATGCGCTGACCGAGGCCGCGCAGTTTGCGCAGAACGATAAGGGCGCCGCTGCCGACACTTACATTCGTGTGACCAAGGCCAAGATCGACCGTGCCGCGCTGCTGAAAATCATCGACAACCCGCAATTCGAATTCAGCGTCACGCCAAAAAACACCTACCCGCTGGCCGAGTTCCTCTACCGGGTTGGCGCGATCAAGAACAAGCCTGAATCGTGGAAGGATTACTTCTTCCAGGATGCCAAGCCGCTGCAAGGGAGTTGAGATGAACGCGCCCTTGCAAGGCCACACGGCCAGCAACCTGAAGACCACTGAGGCGCTGCTCTCGGTGGATCACGTCAGCCTTGAATACCGCACGCCCGAACGGGTCGTGCGGGCCACCCACCAGGTCAGTTTTGAGATCGATCCGGCCGACCGTTTTGTGCTGCTGGGGCCTTCGGGCTGCGGCAAGTCCACGCTGCTCAAGGCGGTAGCCGGTTTTATCAAACCCTGTGAAGGCGAAATTCGCCTGGTAGGGCAAAAGGTCGAACAACCGGGCCCGGATCGCATCGTGGTGTTCCAGGAATTCGACCAACTGCCGCCGTGGAAAACCGTCAAGCAGAACGTGATGTTCCCGTTGTTGGCCTCCAAGACCCTCAAGCGTCGCGAGGCCGAAGAACGGGCGCTGTACTACCTGGACAAGGTCGGTTTGAGCGCCTTCGCCGACGCCTATCCGCACACGCTGTCCGGTGGCATGAAGGCCCGTGTGGCGATTGCCCGGGCGTTGGCCATGCAGCCGAAAATCCTGCTGATGGACGAACCGTTCGCCGCCCTCGACGCCCTGACCCGGCGCAAGATGCAGGAGGAGTTGCTGCTGCTGTGGGAGGAGGTGCGCTTTACCTTGCTGTTTGTCACCCACTCCATCGAAGAAGCGCTGGTGGTGGGCAACCGCATCCTGTTGCTGTCGCCGCATCCGGGGCGCGTGCGCGCAGAAATCCACAGCCATCAATACGACCTGCACAGCCTGGGCGGTGTGGAGTTCCAGGCGTCGGCGCGGCGTATTCATCGCCTGTTGTTCGATGAAACGCCCGAGGCAGAAACCGAACTGGATTTCGCCGATATCCGCATCGCTTATTGAAGGACTGTGCCCATGCGCCAGGAATATGAAATCACCCTGCAACCGCTGCCCGGCGTGCCCGTGGAGCGTGCCTTACCCCTGCGCCAGCGCCTGTGGCAACAAGGCTGGTTGCGCAAAGGCTTGATCCTGATCGTGCTGGCGCTCCTCTGGGAAGCAGCGGCGCGCTATCAGAACAACGACCTGCTGCTGCCCAGTTTCCTGCAGACCTTCAACGCCTTCTACGACGGCATTGCCAGTGGCGAGCTGTTGGGTAAGGTCAGTATCTCGCTGGTGGTGCTGCTCAAGGGCTACCTGATCGGCATTGTCCTGGCATTCGCCCTGACCACTTTGGCGGTCTCGACCCAGATGGGCCGCGACCTGCTGAGCACCCTGACCTCAATGTTCAACCCGCTGCCGGCGATTGCCCTGCTGCCATTGGCGTTGCTGTGGTTTGGCCTGGGGCAGAACAGTCTGATTTTTGTGTTGGTGCACTCGGTGCTGTGGGCCTTGGCACTCAACACTTACTCGGGGTTTATGGGGGTGTCGGAAACCCTGCGTATGGCCGGGCGCAACTACGGCCTCAAGGGCATGCGCTTTGTGCTGTTTATCCTGATCCCGGCGGCGCTGCCATCAATCCTCGCCGGCCTGAAGATTGGCTGGGCCTTTGCCTGGCGCACATTGATCGCTGCCGAACTGGTGTTCGGTGCGACCAGCGGCAAGGGTGGCCTGGGCTGGTACATCTTCCAGAACCGCAACGAGCTGTACACCGACAAGGTCTTCGCCGGGCTGGCGGTGGTAATCCTGATCGGCCTGCTTGTGGAAAACCTGGTGTTCGACACTTTGGAGCGCGTCACTGTGAAGCGCTGGGGGATGCAGCGCTAAACAAGAATGATTGCTCTTTGCCTGTTGCGAGTCCGATAATGCCGCCCGAACCTGATGCCGTCCTGGCGTCAGGCCTGGCCGGTAAAAGGATTTACGAACATGCGGTTTTTGGTCTTGGCGGCGGTGCTGCTGTTATCGACATCGGCTTATGCCGAGTTCAAACCCGAAGTGGTTTTCAGCGCCAAGCCGGTCTACCCCAAGACCCTGAGCACCACCCAAGGTCATGCGCAGATCAGCCTCAAGATTCATAACGACGGCTCGGTCAGCGATGTGAAAGTCCTCAGTGCCACCAAGCCAGCCTTTGGTGAGTCCGCCGTCGGTGCGGCCAAGCAGTGGCGCTTCAAGCCCTGGACCGTGAATGCCGAGCGCCCGGCGGTGATCGAGGCGCGCAATGACATATTGTTTGCACCCGAGCCCATCAGTCGTGAAGCGGTCCAGCTGAACTTTACCGAGGTCAAGTTTCAATCCTGCCGTGACCTGAACGAAGAGGTCAGCCAGTTCCGTCGCGAGTATCCCTCCCGGCCGTTGAGTGCCATGAAGAGCTTTGCCATCACCCGTGTGGCGGTGATGCTGCCGGCGTTCAGTGGCAAAAGTACCTATGCCGATGGCCTGGCCTTGGCTGATCAGTTGGAAAACCTGCTGCCGGAAGTCGTCCGTCAGTGTCAGGCCAACCCCACCGCCACCTACGCCGATTACCTGCCGCATAGCCTGAAACAGTACCGGTAAAGCCTGCTACGATTGCGTGCGCTGTACTCCAAACCCATCACGAGTGCTTGGCATGCAATTACCGGATATGAACCTACTGGTCGCCCTCGACGCCTTGCTCGACGAGGGCAGCGTGGTGGGTGCCGCGCGGCGGATGAACCTGAGCCCGGCTGCCATGAGCCGTACCCTGACGCGCATCCGCGAGGCGGTGGGCGACCCGATCCTGGTGCGGGCAGGGCGCGGCTTGGTGCCCACGCCCAAGGCCCTGGAGTTGCAAGGCCAGGTGCGCAATGTGGTGGAGCAGGCGGCGTTGCTGTTCCGGTCGGCGGACGAGGTCGACCTGAGCACCTTGCGTAGGCGGTTCAGCGTGCGCGCCAATGACTTTTTTGTCGGTGTGTATGGCGGTCGTCTGTTCGACACCATGGAGCGTGTGGCACCCCATTGCGAGCTGCGTTTCGTCCCCGAAGGCGACAGCGACGACGAAGCCTTGCGTGAAGGGCGGTTGGACTTGCGCGTCGGCAACACCATGCCGATTACCCCGGAAGTGAAGGTGCAGAACCTGTTCTCCACCACCTTCGTCGGCCTGGCCCGCGAAGGCCATCCATTGTTCGACGAAGAAATCACTGCTGCACGGTTTGCCAGCTACTCCCATATCAGCATCTCCCGACGGGGCATCGCCCGTGGGCCGATCGACACCGCCCTCAATGCCCAGGGCCTGGAACGCCGGGTGGCGATGATCGCGCCGGGGTTTCACGGCGCGATGTTCATGCTGCCCGACTCCGACCTGATCCTGCCGGTGCCCAAGGAAGCGCTCTACAGCGCCAATCGCCTGAAACTGCCACTGCGCGCATTCACCCTGCCGATCTCCCTGCCGACCCTGGTGTTGACCCAGGCCTGGCACCCGCGTTTCGACAAAGACCCGGCGCACAAATGGCTGCGCGAAACCATGCGCGAAAGCTGCGCGGCTACCTGGCGTGAAGCCCAGCCCACCTGAAAACCCCCATCCCAATGTGGAATGGGCTTGTGTGGGAGCGTTTACAGTGAGTGCCGTGGTGGGTCTGATAGCTGCGTCTGGCGCAGTTATAACCTTCCCATAAGTCAGTTTTCGTCATGTCTAAGCCTTATTAAACTGCTCGGGTATTCTATTTCCGAGTTGTACCTTCATGACTTCCCTCGCTGCCCCCGCTCCCTTGGCTGCAGCCAAACCCGCCGCCGTCAGCCCCCCTGTGTTTGGCCCGCGGATCATCATCGGCCTGGTCGGCGTGCTGCTGGCGGTGTTGGTCTCGGGCCTGAACGAAATGGTGACCAAGGTCGCCCTCGCCGATATCCGTGGTGCGCTGTACATCGGTTTTGACGAAGGCACCTGGCTGGTAGCCGCTTACACCGCTACCTCCGTCTCGGCCATGGCCTTTGCGCCGTGGTGTTCGGTGACGTTTTCGCTGCGCCGTTTCACCCTGTGGGCCATCGGCCTGTTTACCCTGCTGGGGGTGCTGTGCCCCCTGGCACCGAACTACGAAAGCCTGCTGCTGCTGCGTACCGTACAAGGCTTGGCCGGTGGCGCTCTACCGCCGATGCTGATGACCGTGGCCCTGCGTTTCTTGCCGGCCAACGTCAAACTCTACGGCCTGGCCGGCTACGCCCTGACCGCCACCTTCGGCCCCAGCCTCGGTACACCGCTGGCGGCGCTGTGGACCGAATATGTCGGCTGGCAATGGGCGTTCTGGCAGATTGTCGCGCCGTGCCTGCTGGCCATGGCCGCTGTGGCCTATGGCCTGCCCCAGGACCCGCTGCGCCTGGAGCGCCTCAAGCAGTTCAACTGGCGCGGCCTGCTGCTGGGGTTTCCGGCGATCTGCATGCTGGTGATTGGCATCTTGCAGGGCAATCGCCTGGACTGGTTCGAGTCGCCGCTGATCACCACGCTGTTGGTGGGCGGGGTGCTGTTGCTGGTGCTGTTCATGCTCAATGAATGGTCACACCCGATGCCGTTCTTCAAGTTGCAGATGCTCGGGCTGCGCAACCTGTCGTTTGCCCTGATCGTGCTGGCCGGGGTGCTGGTGGTGTTGCAGGCGGTGATCATCCTGCCATCCAGCTACCTGGCGCAGGTGCAGGGCTATCGGCCGCTGCAAACCGCGCCGGTGATGCTGATCATGGCCCTGCCGCAGTTGATCGCCCTGCCGCTGGTAGCGGCCCTGTGCAACTTGCGCTGGGTGGACTGCCGCTGGGTGCTGGGGATTGGCCTGGGCATGCTGACCTTGTCCTGTGTCGGCGGCGCGCAACTGACCTCGGCGTGGATCCGGGATGAGTTCTACGTGCTGCAACTGTTGCAGATCTTCGGCCAGCCGATGGCGGTATTGCCGTTGTTGATGCTGTCCACCGGCAGCATCGTGCCCACCGATGGGCCGTTTGCCTCGGCCTGGTTCAACACGGTCAAGGGCCTGGCCGCGGTGGTTGCCACCGGGGTGATCGAGGTGCTGACCACCCACCGCCTGCATTTCCACTCGACCATGCTGGTGGACGCCCTGGGCAACTCACCGTTGGCCAATAGTGACGCCCCGGGCTTGGCCCATCGGCTGCACCAGCAGGCGGTGGTGCTGACTTCTTCGGATCTCTATTACGTCATGGCCGGTGTTGCGGTGGCGTTGATCCTGCTGATTTTCTGGATGCCGACGCGGATTTTCCCGCCGCGCGCACCCACCTGATTGTTGACGCAGACAAAGGATTTTTATGAAACGTAAAGACCAGATTGCCGTGACTGTTATCGCCGTGTGCGCCGTGGGTGTGCTGGTGTACCTGCTGGCGCCGGGTGTATTTGGCAACAAGCGCCAGACCACCAACGACGCCTTTGTGGCCGCCGACTACACCCTGGTGGCGCCACGGGTTGCCGGGTTTATCAAAGAGGTGTTGGTGGAAGACAACCAACAGGTCAAGGCCGGGCAGTTGCTGGCGTTGATCGATGACCGCGACTTGCGCGCCGCCGCCCAGGCCGCCGATGCCGAGACCCTGATGGCCCAGGCTCAACTGAAAAACGCGGTGGCCACCCTTGAGCGGCAAAGCTCGGTGATCGCCCAGGCCCAGGCCACCGTGGCCGCCGATCGCGCCGAAGTGGCCTTTGCCGAACACGAATTGAACCGCTACAACCATCTTGCCGGTGTCGGTGCTGGCACTGTGCAGAATGCCCAGCAAGCCAAGACCCGTATCGACCAGGCCACCGCGCGCCTGGCCAATGCCACGGCGGTATTGGCCGCCGAACGCAAGCAGGTGGAAATCCTCAGCGCCCAGCGCGATGCGGCTGAAGGCGGCTTGAAGCGGGCCCAGGCCGCGCTGGAAATGGCCAGTTATCAGCTGTCGTACACACGCATTGTCGCGCCGGTGGACGGCATGGTCGGCGAGCGTGCGGTACGGGTCGGGGCCTTTGTCACACCCGGCAGCAAGATCCTTGCCGTGGTGCCGCTGGCCGACGCGTATGTGGTGGCCAATTTCCAGGAAAACCAACTGTCCCACATGCATGCCGGCCAAGCGGTTGAAGTGCGGGTCGACAGCCTCGACGGTGAAGTGCTCCAGGGCCACCTGGAAAGCCTGGCGCCGGCCACGGGCGTGACCTTCGCCTCGGTCAAGCCGGACAACGCCACCGGCAACTTCACCAAGGTGGTGCAGCGCATTCCGGTGAAAATCCTCCTGGAGCCAGGGCAGGCGCATATCCATCGCCTGCGGGTCGGGATGTCGGTGGAGGCCAGCGTCAACACCCATCCCAGTGCGCAGCAACGTGAGGTGGCGCAGCAATGAGAAAACTCGCACTGCTTACCCTCAGCCTGGTCAGTCTGGGTGCGTGTACCGTAGGCCCTGATTTCCAGCGGCCCGATGTCCGGTCGACGGCGCACTGGGCCGAGCCCCAGGGACGCCAGGCCGCCAGCCGTGCGGTCAGCGATCCGTTGGAAGAGCAGTGGTGGGACGTGTTCCACGACCCGCAACTGTCGGCCCTGGTGCGCCGGGCACTGAGTGACAACCTCGACTTGAAACTGGCCAGCAGCCGCCTGCAACAGAGCCGCGCAGTGCGCCAGGTGACGAGCGCCGGACGCTATCCAGAGGTCAGCGCCGATGGCAACTACGGGCGCAAACGCAATAGCGCCAATGGCCTGAGCGACCCTTCGGGCAACAACGGCCGTTCGGCCTTCAACCTATGGGATGCAGGCTTCGCGGCCTCCTGGGAACTGGACTTCTGGGGCCGGGTAAGACGCGAAACCGAAGCTGCCGACGCCACCCTGCAAGTGGCCGAAAACGACCGCCGCGCGGTGCTGCTGTCGGTGCTGGCCGAGACTGCCCAGGACTACATTCAACTGCGTGGCGTGCAAAGCACCCGTGCGGTCACCGAGCAAAACCTCGACGTGGCGCGCCGTAGCCTGAAACTCTCGCAGCTGCGTTTGGCCGACGGTGTGGCTACCCACCTGGATGTCGCTGAAGCCGCTGCGCAAGTCGCCGCCATCGAAGCGCGCCTGCCGGATTTGCAGCAGCGCCAGGACCAGTTGATCAACGCCCTGAGCCTGTTGATGGGCCAGGCTCCGCAAGCCTTGCATGCGCAACTGTCACCGGACGGCGCAGTGCCCCAGACCCAGCGCCAGGTGGCGATTGGCCTGCCGTCGCAACTGGCAGAGCGCCGCCCCGACATCCGCCAGGCCGAGGCGCGCCTGCATGCGGCGACCGCCAGCATTGGTGTGGCCAAGGGCGACTTCTACCCACGGATCACCCTGTCGGGCAGCCTCGGTTCCCAGGCCATGCAGTTATCGGATCTGGGCTCCTGGGGTTCGCGCACGTTCGCTTTCGGCCCGTCGTTGAGCCTGCCGCTGTTCAACGGTGGCCGCTTGCAGGGCATGCTCGACCTGCGCGAAGCCCAGCAGCAGGAAGCGGCCCTGGCCTACCAGCAGACCGTGCTGCGTGCCTGGCATGAAATCGACGACCAGTTGACCCGCTACAACGCCAGCCAACTGCGCCGCGACAGCCTCGCCGAAGCGGTGCGCCAGAACCAGATCGCCCTGGACACCGCCCAGCACCAGTACGTCGAAGGGGTGGTGGATTTCGTCAACGTGCTCACGGTGCAGAGCGCCTTGCTGGCGACCCAAGAGCAATGGGTGGAAAGCTCCACCGGCGTGTCCCTGGCCATGGTCGGCCTGTACAAGGCGCTGGGCGGAGGTTGGGAGTCGGTGTACCCGTTGCAGACCGCCGGGCGGTAACTGATAAAGTTTTTTGCCAGTCGCGATACAAGCTGTAATGATAATTGCTCTCAATAGTGTATCCGGGCGATTCATGGACACCGCGACTGACGGCCAGCAACAGCTTCATCTCCTGTACCGCGACCATCATGGCTGGCTGCAAGGCTGGCTGCGCAAGCGTTTGGGCGACCGCGAGCACGCCGCCGATGTGGCGCAGGACACGTTCCTGCGCCTGTTGGTGTCTGGGCGTTTTCCCGGGGCCAGGGAAAGTCGCAGCTACCTAACGCAGATTGCGCGCAACCTGGTGATCGACCAATGGCGCCGCCTGCGCATCGAGCGCGCCTATCTGGAAAGCATTGCCCACTTGCCGGAGCCAGAGTCGCCGTCACTGGAGACCCGCGCACTGATCCTCGAAACCCTGATGCAGATCGACGCCATGCTCGACCGCATGCCCGAGAACGTGCGCCGCGCGTTCCTGTTGTCGCAGTTCGAAGGCCTGACCTACGCGCAGATCGCCGAACGCCTGGGGGTGACGATCAGCTCGGTGCAGAAGTACATGACCCGCGCGATCATTGCCTGCTACCAGGTGGCCTACGAAGAATGAGAGCCCGCCATGACGCGCCGATTGCCCAGGCGGTGGTCGAGCAGGCCAGTGAGTGGTTGATGCTGCAATGGGGCGGCGAATTCGATGGGGCCCAGCGCCAGGCCTTTGCCCATTGGCAGGCCGCCGACCCGGAGCATCGTCGCGCCTGGCAGCGTTTGCAGCAGTTGCAGCAGACCTTGGGCGGTGTGCCCGCCGACAGCGCCCGTGCGGTGTTGCGCGACGCGCCAGACCCCCAGCGCCGGGCCGCGCTGAAACTGCTTGGGTTGCTGCTGGTGGCCGGTGGCAGTGGCTACCTGGTGCAGGGCAGCCAGCCCTGGCAGGCGGCCTTTGCCGAGCATCGCACCGCCACTGGTGAGATTCGCCACCTGACCTTGAGCGACGGCACCCACCTGGACCTCAACAGCGACAGCGCCATCGACCTGCGCTTCAGTGCCACTGAGCGGCGCATCCGCCTGATTCGTGGCGAGCTCCTGCTGACCAGCGGCCACGACCCGTCCCGCCCGCTGATTGTCGAAACCGCAGCGGGCGATATCCAGGCCCTGGGCACCCGGTTTGCCGTGCGCGAGCTGGACGATGGTAGCCGCGTCGATCTGTATGAAGGGCGTGTGCAGGTGCGCCCGGTGCAGGGTGTGCCGGTGCTGATGAATGCGGGGGACAGCCTGTGGTTCAGCGCAACGCAGACCTCGGCGGTGACCGCGCTGGATGCCAACGCCAGCAGTTGGACCCACAATCGCCTGATCGCCGAGCGCCAGCCGTTGGGGCAGTTTGTCGCGGAACTGAGCCGCTATCGGCCAGGGGTTTTGCGTTGCGATGAGTCGGTAGCGGGCCTGTTGCTGACCGGCGTATTTCCCCTGAATGACACTGACGCGATCCTTGCGGCGCTGGAGCGCTCGCTACCGGTGCAGGTACAGGCGGTGACCCGTTACTGGGTCACCCTCAAACCCAGGGCCTGATTCCCACAGGGTTTTGTGTCTGGGTTGAGGGCCAAGGATAAATTTTTGATTTTCTTTTGTCGGTTTTCTATCCCCGTCCGGGATACCTCTTGAAAGCCAATCAAGAAGCGTTCTCACGGGGAGTCCTGCAATGCCGCACCACCCAATCCAACCTCTGGCCCGCGCCTTGCGCCGTGGCCTGTTTATCAGTGTGCTGGCGACTGTGCCAGTCGTCCCGAGCATGGTTCAGGCCCAGGAGAGCGCCGGTGAAGCCTTGCGCCAATACAACATTCCTGCCGGCAGCCTGGACCAGGCGTTGAACCGTTTCGCCAGCGCATCGGGGATTTTGCTTTCGGTGGATGCGGCGCTGACTTCAGGCAAACGCAGCCCTGGCTTGCAGGGTCGCTATGCCACTGGGCCTGGGTTGGAGCAGTTGTTGGCGGGCAGCGGCCTGGTGGCGATGCAGTCCGGTGGTGGCTGGTCGGTGCAGGCCATTTCGGGGGACGGCTCGGTGCAATTGGGCGCGACTCGGATCAGCGCCCAGCAGGCCCAGGAAAGCGCCTGGGGCCCGGTCGACGGCATCGTCGCCACGCGGAGCGCCACGGGCAGCAAGACCGATGCGGCACTGGTGGAAATCCCCCAGACCATCAACGTCATCACCGCCGCCGAAATCAAGGCGCGGGGTGCGCAAAGCGTGACCCAGGCGTTGCTCTACACCCCAGGCATGAGCGCCGGTGGTTTTTCCGACCGAGTGAAGCTGTTCGATGAGCCGACCTCCCGTGGCTTCTCGCCGACGCCCCTGTACCTTGACGGCCTGCACTTGCCGTACGGCGGTGGCAGTACCGGCGGCGCGTTGCAGATCGAGCCCTATTCCCTGGAGCGCATCGAAGTGCTCAAGGGCCCGGCATCGGTGCTGTACGGGCATAACCAGCCGGGCGGCATCGTCAATATGGTCAGCAAGCGCCCCAGCGAGACCCCGGTGCGCCAGGTGGTGCTTGAAGCCGGCACCTACGAGCACAAGAGCGCGGCCATCGACCTCAGTGGCCCGCTGGATGACCAAGGCCAATTCTTCTATCGCCTCACTGGACGACTCAAGGACGAACAGGGCGAGATCGACTACTTCGAAAACAAGCGGCAATTCATCGCGCCCAGCCTGACCTGGCGACCCAATGACGACACCAGCCTGACCCTGTTCGCCCAATATCAGAAAGACAAGGGGGTGCCCGAAGCCCAGGGGCTGCCGGCCTCCGGGACGATCTGGAAAAATCCGAACGGCAAGATCGACCGTGATCTGTTTATCGGTGAACCGGGCGTCAACAAATACAACCGCGAACAGGTCGCCTTCGGCTACGAGTTGTCCCATCGTTTGAACGACACCTGGACCCTCAAGCAAAACGCGCGCTATGCCGAAGTGGACGACCGCTACGTGGCGCCGTTGCACGGCTATCGGTTTGTCGCCAACCCGGCCACCGGCGCCATGGATCAACGCTACCTGCAGCGCTTCGGTGTGGATTGGAAGCAGAACAACAAAGTCATCGGCGTGGATAACATCGCCCAGGCCGAGTTCAACACCGGCGAGTTTTCCCACACGCTGATCGTGGGCCTGGATTACTACCACTCCAACTCCAGGTTCCTCGGCCTCTATGACCGCAATCCGCCGATCATCGACCTGTTCACGCCGGTCTACGGCCAGCCGCTGAATTTTGGCCAGCCGTACCGCTGGGACAACACCATCACCCAGACCGGCCTGTATGTGCAGGACCAGATCAAGTGGGACAAGTGGGCGCTGGTGCTGGGCGGGCGTTATGACTGGGCCAACGTGGTCAACAAGGTGCCGCTGAGTGGCGACCGCACCAGCAGCAAGGACCAGGCATTCACCGGTCGCGCAGGCCTGGTATACCTGTTCGATAACGGGCTGGCGCCGTTTATCAGCTACTCGGAATCCTTCCTGCCGCTGTCCGGCACCGATGCCAACCAGAAGCCCTTTGACCCGTCCACCGGCAACCAGTACGAAGTCGGCGTGAAGTACCAGCCGCCGGGCCAGGAAAGTTTTGTGCAGGTCTCGGTCTACCAACTGGACCAGGAAAATATCCTGACGGCCATTCCGCTGACCAACTTCAGCAGCCAGAGCGGGGCCATGCGTTCGCGCGGCGTCGAGTTCGAAGCCAAGGCGGTGTTGAACGATGCCTGGGATGTGGTCGCTTCGGCGGCGCGCAACGACATCAAGTACACCAAGGACAACGAGGGGCGCGAAGGCCGCCACCCGGCGGGCATCTCGCCGCTGACAGCGGCGTTGTGGGTCAACTACACCGTCGTTGACGACAGCCCGCTGGCCGGTCTCGGCGCAGGTATCGGCGCGCGTTACTCGCGCAAAAGCCTTGGCGACTACTACGCCGGCGCGTTCAGTGTGCCGTCCTACACCGTCTACGATGCGAGCCTGAGCTACGACCTGGGCGCCTCGCCCCTGAAGCTTAAAGGCGTCAAGTTGGCGATGAATGTGCAGAACCTCGACAACAAAACCTACGTCTCACAGTGCACCAGCGACCTGGATTGCTACTACGGCGAAGGGCGCACGGTGGTGTCGAGCCTGACGTACGACTGGTAAGGCACAACCCTGTAGGAGCCGGCTTGCCGGCGATAGCGGTCCATCTGCTGTTACGTCGATGGCAGGCACACCGTGATCGCCGGCAAGCCGGCTCCTACAGGTTGATCAGTGGGGATTCTGCAAAAACACCACATACCCGCCAAACCACTCACTCTCCTTCAAATACTCCGGCTCCTGCCAATCCCCGCCCTGGATCAAGCCGATCTTGAACGGTAGCCCCAGCCGGTTCATCCGTGGCAGGTATGCCGCGTAATCCGGGATGCTGTGGCGCCCCTGGTAGGTCTGCACCACCACTTCATCCACCACCCCTTTGAGCTGGGCGATGGCGGCCGGGTCGGCGTTGCTGCTCCAGTCCATCAGGCCGGTGATGCTCAGGCGCAAATCCTTTGGCAGGCGCTGGCGCAAATCCTTGAGGAAGTCGGCGTATTCGTGCAGGTATTGGGTGCGGGCGTCGAAGTCGATCTGGATACCCACCACCGGGTTGCCCGCGGTTTTCCAGCGCTGCACCTGCCCCAGCAATTTTGTGTAGACCGGCTCTGGCCAACGCAGGGTGTGGGCGCGGTAGACCACCCACACCTGGCCCTGGCGGATGCGCGGCACGCTCATGCCCTGGGCGATGAACTGCACGCCACGTTCGGGGTGGCGGCGGGTCGAGTTGATCTGGCCCTGGAGGATGTACAGGGTCCTGGCCTGCTTGAGCACCGGCTGTGGTACGACGCCGCTCCACAGCCAGAAAGCGTCATAGTCGTAGGCGTCGACGGTGGCGAAGGCCGGGCTCGCCAACAGCAGCAAGCCTAGCCACAGGTGTTTCACCAGTAGTACTGCAGCGACTTGCCCCACTGCGTGTCGGCAAACCCGCTTTTCAACTGGCGGAACCAGCCCTTGCGCACCGCCTTGTCCACGTCCTCACCACCGCAGCTGTTATAGCCCGAAGGCGCGTAACAGTTGATCGCCCGGAACAGCGCATAGGCCTTGTCGTCACGCGGCGCCTTGGGGTTGGCGATCACCTGTTGATAACCATCGAGCCGCGAGAAGGTTTCACCGGTGAAGCCCGATGGGGTGCTGCCCAGACTGCCGGCCGAGCGCGCCTCTTCCAGGGGCATGCCGTCCAGGCCGTTACGCAGGATGAACTCACCCAGGCAATTGAGGCCGTGTGGGTTTTTCGCGTCGTTTTGCAAGGTGCTGGCGGTTTGCGCGATGGTCGGGCAGGTGTAGCCGGACGGCGCCTTGTCGCCGCTCCAGCGGAACAAGGTCAGCGCCTGGCCGCCGTCGTACACGTAGCCCAGGCTGGTGCCGATCTTGTCTGCGGCAGGGGGGGCCGGCAGTTGCTGCAAATCCTCGGCAAAAGTCGCGAACTGGCCGCGCAGCAGGTCTTTGTAGAGCAACACAAATTGCGCGGTGCTGCGCTCCAGCGGGTCGCTGGCCTGGCTGATCTGCTGGCGCAACAACTCTGGGCCGGCCACGCTGCGCAGCAGGATATAGCGCACTTGCGGGGTCTGGATCGGCGAGTCGGCGGTGAACACCTTGGCCAATTGGCCGCTGCGCTCGTAGTTCATTGCCAGGGCCAGTTCCAGTTGCTCGCGCTGCAAGGGCAGCTTGGCGTGCGACAGCAGTTGTAGCCACAGTGCCTCGGCGCCTTTCCAGTCCTGCCTGGCTTCCAGGGCCAAGCCGCGAAGGGTCTGCTGGCTGAAGGCGAAGTAATCCAGGCTTGATGGCACGTCTTGTGGCAGATGCTTCAACGCCTTGTCGGGCTGGTGCTCGACATACAGGGCGAACGCGGCCTGCAAGTAGTCGTACAGCGCAGGCTCGTTGGCAAACGCGGCCTTTTGCGCATCAAGGGTGGCGCGGGTCATATTGAGCAGGTTGTTGGCGCGCATCCACATCAGGTCGTTGATCGCCAGCAGCAGTGGGTTGCGGATGGTTTCGGCATAGCTGGTCAGCAGCTTGTTGTCGGTTTCTTCAACCAGTTCATCGATAGACCCATTGCGCTCGGCATCGCTGGCCTCGGTCAGTTGCCAGGCGTAGTCGTCTGCCAGCTTGGCCGCATCGCCCGCCAGCCAGTGAACCCGGCGTAGCAGGCCGCGAGCGGAGGCCGCATAGTCGCCCTGTGGATAAGTTTTCAGGTAGCTGAGGAAGCTATGCTCGGCTTCGCCCAGGGCGGACTTATCCACAGCCTTGCGCTGGGGCATGCCGTATTCGTCGAAGGCGTTTTCCTGGGCATGGTTGAGCGACGCGCGGGCGATCATGTACACCGCCGTTTCTTTCAGCCAGGGCAGCGTTGTGACGGTGACCGCGGCAAACCCGCGCTCGGCATATACAAAACGCCCGCTGTAAAAGTCGGATGCGGCGAGCAAATAGGTCGTCAGTTCCCGACCCTGGGTCGATGTCATCAGCTGCGGCTCCAGCAGCACTTCGCCCTGCCAGTCACAGGTGCCAAGCAATTTCAGGCGTGCATTGGCCAGCAGCACCCGTTCATTTGCCGGCACATCGGCCTTGATCACTTGGCGTACAAAGTCGGTGGCACTCTGCACATTGTTGCTGCGGCAGCGGCTGCCTTCGCCCCACAGGAACTGGTCACCCGCTGGCGCCGTCGTGGTATCGCGCTGGATACCCAGCGAGGCCAGCAATTGTGTCAACTCGGCGCTTTGTTCCTCGGCCGATTCTGCGGCAACTGGGGCAGGGACTAGGCGATACACCGGGAACGGCACCGGGCCGAATCCCTGGGCCAGGTCATCTGCGCCCAGCGCATTGGGCGTCAGCGGCGCATTCTTTTTGGCCGCGAGCAATAGACGCAAGTTGGTCCGACTGTCATTGCCGGGGCTCAGAAAAGGCACGTTGCTGCACGCGGTCAGCGAGTCCTGGGATACGCGCCAGTCGGGGTAGCACGAGTCGTCGCCACTGGCCTGGGCCTGTAGGGATACACCGGCATACAGTGCCAGGGTCAGGGATGACAGAAGACCGATGCGCATGAATTGTCCTTATTCCGGGAGGCCGTGAATGCCGCTGGGCGAAAGGTGCAGATGATAGCGTGAACATTGCAAAATGTTGCACAGAAGGCCGTCAATCTGTGGGTTTTATCGGTCTAGACTGTAGTCAATCACCTAGTCTCGGAGTTGCCATGGAATCGCCTGTCCACACCCTGCCGTCGTTGTTCAAACAGCTCGGGCTGCCCGATGACGCCACCAGCATTGAGCGTTTTGTTGCGGTGCATTCACCGCTCAAGCCAGAGTTGAAACTCGAAGATGCGTTTTTCTGGACGGATAGCCAGAAGGCATTTTTGCGCGAAGAGATTCTGGAGGATGCGGATTGGGCGCAAGTGATGGATGAGTTGAATCTGCTGCTGAGGGCTGGGAGGGATAGACCGGCTGGTTAGTTCATCAATACATCTTCCATAGGATAGCTCGGTCTTGAGTTGGGAAATTTCCGACTTCTCAAACTGAGTTAGATGATAGAGGGAAGTGAAAAAAATGGTTATCAACAGGCGCACATTGTCTCCTGTTGGAAAAGCCATATGAGTGGAAAGCCCGCCGCCCGCGTTACGGACCCTACGGCATGCCCAATGTCGGGGCATGGCAGCAACCCTATAATCGAAGGTTCTCCTGACGTCTTCTTCGATGGCTTGCCCGCAGCACGCCAAGGTGATGTATCTACTTGCGCAAGCCGGATTAGCACTGGTGTGTCTTCGACGGTTTTCATCAACGGAAAACCTGCCGCAACGCTCGGCAGCGTCGGTGAACATGGCAACGTGATCATCGGCGGGTCGGGAACCGTGTTCATCGGTGACAGATTCACACCGTCCCCGCTCACTCCCCTTGCGCCGTTGAGCAGTTCCATAGCCCCTTACTCCGGACGCTTTCAACTCATAGATCAGGAAACCGGCCAACCTATTGGTGGTCGCAAGGTAAAGGTATGGTCGAGTGCCGGCTGGAGCACGTTCGACACCACCAATGGCGAAGGCATGACATCGTGGGTTAACCACGATACGTCGCAGGCTATCTATATTGGCCTAGTGCCGGGCGACGAAGCATGAATGATCAACCCGGCCTGTCTCAGGGTGGCATGAGCCCCGAAGGCACGACCAACCCCGTGGGCATCCTGAAGCCGAAGCTCGGTCTCCAGGACAGGAAAGTACTGTGCTCGGCAATTTGCTATTGCAGCGGCACACCTAACATCAGCCAAGATGGCAGGAATCTTAAACAGGGCTGTGTGGCACAGCGCCTTGGGGAGCTTGACGAGATTCTCCAGGGGCGCAGTCCGTATAGGGCCGAGGTCAGTTACGACATGACCAAGCGTCCACCACAGCCAATCCTCGACAGTCAAACAGGGACCAGCCCTCATGGCTGGATACCGGGCTGGATCAACAAGTACTGGAATGAAGACCCAGAACATCCACCGTTCAAGGCCGGGAAAGGGATGATTCGCCGGCCCGATGTAGTGATCGTCAAGGACGCCAGCAAGCCGCCAACTCAGGACAATATCAAGCAAGTGGTGGAGATGAAGTTTCCACCTGACCCTCCGAAAGTGGAGCAGGCGCAGGATTATGCAAACATAGCAGGCAACAAAAATAAGGTCGTTGAGATGACATCCACCGAATGTGACTGTAGCCAGGAAAATCAGCAGTCCAACGTGCCAGTGGCGCAGCTTGGCTGGGCCGCAGCCATCGCTGGTGGCGTGATGTTTATCCTGACGCGTGGCCGCTCCCCTCGGCCAATGATCCCCGCTTACTGATTCGGAGGAGCCCCCATGGAACCGGAATTCAATGTGGCCGAAGAACTTGCCAAGCAACCACACCTGCTGGAAATACCCGGTCATCTATTGATGAAGGGCGGCCCCCAGAATTATATCGGCGCAGTACTTTGCCTGCGGGGAACGCTGTATTTCAAGGAGGCCCATACACGTTTGGTGCGCGAAGCGCTATGCCAGTGTTTCGACGACTTCAAACGCTTGGCTGAGCCCCACCTCACTTGGCTCTGGCGCGAAGAACCTCCTCAGGGCAAGCCACTGTCAGCTTTTGCTGACGCAAAGCCACTCCGAGATATGGTCGAAGCAATGGATGCAGACGACCTTCTCAGCTTCTACTACCTCAGTGGCAAGCAATCCAACGACGCTAGCGCTTGGCTCTTCGATGTTTTTGGTATGCGTGGATGGAAGGCAAAGATGGGGGATGAGCTCAGCGTCCTGCAGTTCTCAGTACCGCTTTTGTACCAAGAGCAGAGCCCACTCAGTTTCCTGCGCTTGTTCCTAGACTCCGCGCGCCGATTGGTCCCCGAGCAGGGC
Organism: Pseudomonas sp. 25 R 14; assembly: GCF_900004755.1. Classification (NCBI taxonomy): domain Bacteria; kingdom Pseudomonadati; phylum Pseudomonadota; class Gammaproteobacteria; order Pseudomonadales; family Pseudomonadaceae; genus Pseudomonas; species Pseudomonas sp. 25 R 14. The sequence continues at coordinate 28,193 of NZ_CVTS01000058.1, forward strand.
TACGCGGGGCATGCCTTCAATCTTTCCGTCACCAACCGGGATAGCAATGAGCCTACTGAAGCCTTTATGGCGGCGCGCATGCCTGGATTGGATGTAGGCACAGCCGCTCTGTTGGCCAATATCCCCGAATTCAAACCCACAAAAATCAAGACGGTCAGTTGGCTGACCTTGCTCGACCAAGCACGCCTGGATCTTGTTGGCGGCCTGGATGGCCTGCGTGCGCAGCTACCGTCCAGCCATTTTGCCTTCTATGACTACGGTAACGGCGTAGTGATCCAGGCCGGTGCATACCCGTATCTTGGCGGGGATGCCGATGATCCGAAACCGGCGGCCTACGTGTTGTTGAACCATGTGCTCAAGGACATCCGCTACGAGACTGTAGGTTCACTGCACGGTGGCTCTCATGATGGCGAGTTGCGGCTGGTGGACTGGTCGGCTGATCAGTGGCTCAAGCGCTTGGATGTGGACGCAGACGATATACCTGCCTGGCGTGCCAAGTTACTTCGCGATGAACCCTGCTTGGATGCTACAAACACCCTGCCGGGGCGGTTGTAGAATCGATGGGCTGACCACCTACGAATACAAGGATGGCGAAAATGAATAGGAAAAAGGTGTGGTGGTTGTGGGGCGGGTTGGATGCTATTTATCTCACTTGGTATTTTCTAAACAGCTTACTTGGCGGTCGAGTTCCTTTTTTTAGCGATATCGCCAGCGCTGTGAATATTTTTCCGGATCACGGTTCAGTGCAGATTTATATATTTGCTTTTAACTTGGTTCTTCAAGTTTCGGTTGTTTTTTCTTGTGCGTTATTTTTATTGCAAAAAACACAGGTTAAATGGCTTGTATATTTACAAACTCCTTTGCGTCTTATTTTTATAGTGCCCTCTGTTTCGATTTTGTTGATTGGCGCTCGCGTATTTCCAGATTACAACGTTATTTTTATGGCTGTCTTAGTGGTGATTTCCGAGGCTGCAAAAGTCTGGAGTGTTCGGCGGTATGGTCAGAAAAGTTGATCGGGCGCGCTGAAAACCTTCACCTTTGATGGAAACTGTCCTATTCGCCGCTCAAGCCGGAGTTGAAACGCGAAGCGCGGCTTTCTGGACGGATAGCCAGAAGGCTTTTTTGCGTGTAGGAGCGAGCTTGCTCACGAAGGTCGTCAACGATGACGTGGGCACCCTGGATCAGCGCGGTGTCTTGGCGTTTTTTCGCGAGCAAGCTCGCTCCTACAGGAGGGCCTGCCGCCTATCTGCGAATTTGTATCAAAACTTGACGAGATTCCATCCATCCACCATATTGATAGTTAGCAAACTAACTGTATGCGAACTATCCCGTGTCCCAATCCCTCGAACACCTTCACATGAGCCTCAGCAGCAGCATGGTGGCTGGCGCCCGTCACTGGCGCAAAATCTGCCAGAGCACCCTGGTGAGCTACGGTATTTCCGAAGCCTGTGCGGTGCCTTTACTGATGATCGGCCGTCTCGGCGACGGTGTGCATCAAGTCAAGGTGGCCCAGGCGTCGGGGATGGAAAGCCCATCCCTGGTGCGCCTGCTCGACCAACTGTGCAACAGTGGTTATGTGTGCCGCACCGAAGATATCCACGACCGCCGCGCCAAGGCCTTGAGCCTCACCGCGCGCGGTCGTGAGCTGGTGCAAGCGGTGGAAGCACAACTGGTGCGCCTGCGCCGTGAAGTGCTGGCCGATATTGCGCCTACCGATATGGAAGCCGCGCTGCGTGTGCTGCGCGCCTTTGAGGCGGCGACACTTTGAACGGATTTTTCAGTGGCTTCCCGCCCGCCCGCGACTGGTTCTACGGTGTGCGTACCTTCGCCGCCTCGATGATCGCGTTGTACATCGCCATGCTCATGCAAATGCCGCGTCCGTATTGGGCGATGGCCACGGTGTATATCGTCTCCAGCCCGTTTGTCGGCCCCACCAGTTCCAAGGCGTTGTACCGCGCCATCGGCACCTTGATGGGCGCGGCGGCGGCGGTGTTTTTTGTGCCGATGTTTGTGCAGTCGCCCTACATTCTGGTGGTGGTGATCGCGTTGTGGACGGGCACTTTGCTGTTCCTCTCCATGCACCTGCGCACGGCCAATAACTACGCCTTGATGCTGGCCGGCTACACCCTGCCGCTGATCGCCCTGCCGGTGGTGGATAACCCCCTGGCGGTGTGGGATGTGGCCGAGGCGCGGACCGAAGAAATCTTCCTCGGTATCGCGGTGGCCGCCGTGGTGGGCGCGATGTTCTGGCCGCGCCGACTGATGCCGGTGTTCGATGGTTCGGTGGCCCAGTGGTTTGCCGATGCCCAGGTCTACAGCCAGCGCTTTCTGATGCGCAATGTGCAGCCTGAAGAAGTCAGCAACCTGCGCGGCGCTATGGTCGCCACCTTCAACACCCTCGAATTGATGATCGGCCAGTTGCCCCACGAAGGCGCACGGCCGCAGACAGTGCGTAACACCAAAGAACTGCGTGGGCGCATGATCCACCTGCTGCCGGTGGTGGATGCACTGGATGATGCGTTGTACGCCATCGAACACCGTGCCCCGCAGTTTCTCGATCGTCTCACACCGATACTCCAAGCCACCCAGCAATGGCTGGAAGACACCCGACAAGGCGCACCGCTGGAAAGCTGGCGCGCCTTGCGCGACCAGTTAGACGCCCTGCAACCCCAAGGCGAAGCGCTGGACGATCGCCACACCCTGCTGTTTTCCAACGCGCTGTACCGCCTTGGTGAGTGGATCGACTTGTGGCAAGACTGCCGCAGCCTGCAAGCCGCCATTGAGTGCGAAAGCCAGGACACCTGGCGCGCCGTCTACCGTCACTGGCGCCTAGGCCGACTCACGCCATTCCTCGACCGTGGCCTGATGTTTTACTCGGCGTTCTCCACCGTCACCGCGATCATCGTCGCCTCGGTGCTGTGGATTCTGCTGGGCTGGACCGACGGCGGCAGTGCGGTGATTCTGGCGGCGGTGGCGTGCAGCTTCTTCGCCTCGATGGACGACCCGGCGCCGCAGATTTATCGGTTCTTTTTCTGGACGGCGATGTCGGTGCTGTTCGCCAGTCTCTACCTGTTTCTGGTGCTGCCCAACCTGCACGATTTCCCGATGCTGGTGCTGGCGTTCGCCGTACCGTTTATCTGCATCGGCACCCTCACCGTGCAGCCGCGCTTTTACCTGGGCATGTTGCTGACGCTGGTGAACACCTCGTCATTCATCAGTATCCAGGGGGCCTATGACGCGGACTTCCTCAACTTCGCCAACGTCAACCTGGCCGGTCCCGTGGGCCTGCTGTTTGCCTTTGTGTGGACGCTGATCGCCCGGCCCTTTGGCGCCGAACTGGCGGCCAAGCGCCTGACCCGCTTCAGTTGGCGCGATATTGTCGGCCTCACCGAACCTGCGACCCTGGCCGAGCACCGGCACATGGCCGTGCAAATGCTCGACCGCCTGATGCAGCACCTGCCGCGCCTGGCCCTCACCGGCCAGGACACCGGTATTGCCCTGCGTGATTTGCGGGTGGCACTGAACCTGCTCGACCTGCTGGCCTACTCGCCGCGCATCCTTGGCGTGCCACGGGTGTTGCTCAACCAAGTGGTCGAAGGCGTCGGGGCTTACTTCAAGGCCTGTCTTAAAGCCGGTGAGCGCTTGCCCGCGCCCAGCGGCCTGCTGATGACCCTCGATCGCACCCGCCGCGCGCTCAACGGCCAGGGCCTGCAAGGCGAGGACGATACCCGCCTGCACCTGTTGCACGCCTTGGCCGGCCTGCGCCTGGCGCTGTTGCCTGGGGTTGAATTCATTGGCGGCGCCGAGATGCAAGCGCCGCTGCCTGATGGAGCGCCTCTATGATCGGTGACCTGGACATCAGCGGGGTGTTCCTGCCCACGCTGCTGGTGCTGATGGGCATTACGTATGGCTTTTACCTGGTGGTGCACGGGCTGTTGACCCGTGCCCACTTCTATCGCCTGGTCTGGCACCGGGCATTGTTCAATGTGGCTCTCTACGCGCTGTTGCTGGGCGCTGTGGACTCACTCAGTCGATACCTGATGACATGAAAAAACCTTTTTTGACGATTGGCCGTGTGGTCCTGACGCTGTTGGTAGTGACCTTTGCCTGCGTCGTGGTCTGGCGCATGGTGATGTACTACATGTTTGCCCCCTGGACCCGCGACGGGCATATCCGTGCCGATATCGTGCAGATCGCCCCGGACGTGTCCGGGCTGATCCAGCAAGTGGACGTGCGCGACAACCAGTTGGTGACCCGTGGCCAAGTGTTGTTTGCCGTCGACCAGGACCGCTTCAAGCTCGCCTTGCGCCAGGCCCAGGCCGCCGTGGCCGACCGCCAGGAAACCCTGGCCCAGGCCCAACGCGAAGCCAAGCGCAACCGTGGCCTGGGCAACCTGGTAGCCAGCGAGCAATTGGAAGAAAGCCAGTCCCGCGTGGCTCGCGCCCAGTCGGCCCTGGCCGAAGCGCAGGTGACGGTGGACAGCGCCCAGCTCAACCTCGACCGCTCGGTGATCCGCAGCCCGGTGGACGGCTACGTCAACGACCGCGCCCCCCGGGCCCAGGAATTTGTCACCGCCGGGCGCCCGGTGCTGTCGGTGGTGGACAGTAATTCCTTCCATATCGACGGCTATTTTGAAGAGACCAAGCTGGACGGCATTCATGTCGGCCAGAGCGTGGATATCCGCGTGGTCGGTGATAACGCGCGCTTGCGCGGCCATGTGCAGAGCATCGTCGCCGGGATCGAAGACCGCGACCGCACCAGCGGCGCCAACCTGCTGCCCAACGTCAACCCGGCATTCAGTTGGGTGCGCCTGGCCCAGCGGATCCCGGTGCGCATTGCCTTTGACGATGTGCCGGCAGACTTCCGCATGATTGCCGGGCGCACCGCCACCGTGTCGATTATCGCGGACCAGCCCAAGCCCGGAGACCAGCCATGAAGCGACTGCTGGCGACCGCTGGGCTGGGGTTGTTGCTATCTGCCTGCCAGGTGGTCGGCCCGGACTATCACCTGCCGGACGAAGCCGCCGTGAACCGTGGCGACCTGCAAGGCCAACTGGCCGGGCAGGGCAGCAATGTAGTCTCGGCCCCGGTGCCCGCCGACTGGTGGAAGTTGTACCAGGACCCGCGCCTGGATGAGCTGGTGCGTCAGGCCATGGCCTCCAACACCGACTTGCGCGTGGCGGCGGCCAACCTGCAACGGGCGCGTTTCCAGGTACAGGAAGCGCAATCGGCGGGCGGTTGGAGCGGTGGCGTCAAGCTCGGCGCCCAACGCTTGCAGGAGTCCGGCGAAGCCTTCCTGCAGGCGGATAAGGTGCCGGTGGCCAATGTCGCAGATATCGGCATCACCACTTCTTATCAGTTCGACCTGTTCGGCACCTTGCAGCGCGGCATCGAAGGCGCCCAGGCCAATGCCGACGCGACCCAGGCCGCCGTCGATACCGCGCGCATCACCCTGGTGGCGGACGTGGTGCGCTCCTACACCCAGGTCTGCGCAGCCAACGAAGAGCTGGAAATTGCCCGCCATTCCCTCGACCTGCAAGCCCAAGGCACGCGCCTGACCCAGCGCCTGCGTGACGCTGGGCGCGGTGATGAAACCCAGGTCACCCGTTCGCAAACCCAGTTCAAGTCGCTGCGTGCCGAACTGCCGCGCTTTGAAGCCGCGCGCCAGGCCGGGTTGTTCCGCCTGTCGATGCTGCTGGCCAAGCCCGTGGACCAACTGCCCGCCGGCACCCGTGAGTGCGCCGAGCTGCCGCATATTGCCCAATTGCTGCCGGTGGGCGATGGTGCGGCGCTGCTCAAGCGTCGGCCGGATGTACGCCAGGCCGAGCGCCGGCTGGCGGCCTCGACGGCGGGCATCGGCGTCGCCACCGGCGAGCTGTACCCGGACATCAGCATCGGTGCCTCCATCGGCACCGTCGGCATTATCGACAACCTTGGCAAACCGGCCACCAACCGTTGGGGCTTCGGCCCGCTGTTGAGCTGGACGGTGCCGTCCAACGGCTCGCGCGCGCGCATCCATGAAGCCGAGGCCGCGACCCAGGGCGCCTTGGCGCATTTTGACGGGGTGGTGCTCAACGCTATCCGCGAGACCCAGACCGGCCTGGCGCAATACACCGCGCAACTGCAGCGCCGCGATGCCCTGGCCGAGGCCGAGCAGTCGGCGCAACAGGCCGCCGACCAGACGCACCGCTTCTTCCAGGCGGGGCGTGAGTCGTTCCTCGCCGACTTGCAAGCCACCCGCACCTACACCGACATGCGCGCCCAACTGGCGCAGGCCAACACCCAAGTGGCAATGAGCCAGATCGACTTGTTCCTGGCCCTGGGCGGTGGCTGGGAAAGCGGACGAACGCACGGTGCAGAACCCGGCAAACCCTGAGGCGATTGCTATGCTTTGATCAGACGGGCTTTCGTGATGGCCCGCTGATCACTGCCTGCGTTGTTCATGGGGATTCCAATAATGAAAAACCCTTATGCTCCCGCTTTCTGGTGCGTGCTTTTCGCCCTGGTGTTGTTATCGGCGACGTACTTCTATGGCGTCATGCTGGCCCATCAACTCGACAAGGCCATGGTGTTCCTCGACAGCGCCTGTGCGCTGATCGCCGCGTTATCCGTTGGTGTGGTGGCGTGGGCGTCCTACCAGAGCCAGCGCACCCAGAAAAAATTCCTCGACCAAGGCAAGACACGGGTGGCGATCTGGGATACCAAGGTCGCCCTGCGCCGGGTCGAGACCGTGTTCGACCGCTATTTCTGGGGCAGCTACTGGCAACCTGGGCGCACGTTCCAGGAAGTCATGGGCGAGCTGACCGGCACACCGCTGGAAAAAAGCCTCGAAGCCTTGAAAAAACAATGCGTGGTACTCGACCGGCAAGTGGCCGAAGGGCGGCATTGGCTGAACAACGCCCGGGAGCTGTCCGACGTCGCCACCGCCATGGCTCGCGAGCGTTACCAGTTGGATTTCTACGATCCCAAGGCCGACACGCCAGGCAATGCGGTGATCCATCGCGAGTTTGAAGTGCTGGTGTACACCTGGACCGCACGCCTTAAAAGCTTCGACCACCAACTCGATGAGATCGAGACCGAATACCTAGAGCGCCCGTAGCCGGGTGGTCGGCCAGTCAAGGGCATTGCGCCATGCCCCCCTGCCAGTGCTAACCTTGCCCGGTTTCCGGCGGGCTTGAGCCGACACTCCACTTCGGAGGTCAGGGAAGACAGCCCACATCGCACAGGATTGGATCAGGTCACTTCATGAATAAATCAGCCGTTGTACTCTTGGGTTTTGTTGCCGCCGTCGGCGTGGTCAGTGCCGGTGGTGCCTGGTACACCGGCAGCCAGTTGGAAGGGGTGTTGAAAACCTCGATCGAAGACGCGAACAAGGAAATGGAACGCTCCCTGGCCGGCGTCGATGGCCGCATGACCCTGGAGATGGTCTCCCTGGATCGTGGCTGGTTCAGCAGCACCGGCCACTTCCGCCTCAAGGCGCAAGGCGCGGTGTTCGGTGAGCAGTTCAAAGACAGTGAGTTGCTGTTTGTCGACAATATCGAACACGGCCCGCTGCCGTTTTCGCGCCTGATGAGCCTCAAGTTGTGGCCGGTGCTGGCTTCCAGCCATCTGGCCCTTGAGAAAAACCCGACCACCGAAAAATGGTTCGCTGCCACCAAAGACGTGTCGCCTATCAAAGGTGTGGCCAACATCGGCTTCAACCGTTCGGTGAACGGCACGCTGGAACTGCTGCCCCTGGAGTTCAAGGACGCCACCAACAGCGTCAACTTCTCCGGCATGAAGCTCGACTTCTTCAACACTGCCAAAGGCGAAGAGATCAAGGTTGACGGCTATATGGACGCCTTCAAGATCTCCCTGGTCGACCCCAAAGGTGCACCGTTCCAGGCCGAGCTCAATGGCCTGACGCTGGCGAGCAACCTGTCCAAGACCAACTTCGGGTTCTACATCGGCAAGAACACCGTCGGGCTGAGCAACAGCAAGTTCACTTTTGGCCCGCAGCAAGCTGTGCTGAACATCAAGGGCTTCGAGCAGAAAGACAGCAGCGACACCCAAGACAACAACATGCAGGGTCGCGTTGATTACAAAATCACCGAGATCACTTACCAGGGCAAACCCGTGGGTTCGGCAGCCATGGCGATCAGCATGAAAAACATCGACGTGCCGGCGGCGATGGTGCTGACCAAGCTGTATCAGGACAAGATGCAACCGGTGCAGGCCGCTCAGGCGGCTGGGCAGCCGATCCCCGAGCTGCAATTGAGCGAAGCCGAGCAAGCGCTGGCCCAGACCAACGTTGAACAACTGTTGGCCGCCAAGCCACAAGTGGCCCTGGAAAACCTGTCCCTCAAGACCGCCAACGGCGAAAGCCGCTTCAGCCTGGTGGTGGACATGACCAAACCGTCCACCATGGAACTGCCACCTGTTGAGCTGGGCAAGCAGATCATCACGCTGCTCGATGCCAACCTGACCCTGTCCAAGCCGATGATTGGCGATGTTGCCGCCCTGCAAGCGCAGATCGATGGCGTGACCGATCCGAAAGCCATTGAGCAGCAGTCCCAGATGGCCAGCGAGATGCTCAGCGGCATGGCCGTTGGCACACAACTGGCGACCCTGGAAGGCAACGACATCCTGGCCAAGCTGCACTACGCCAACAATGAAGTGACCTTCAACGGCCAGAAAATGACCGTCGAGCAGTTCATCGGCGGCGTACTGGGCAAACTGGGTGCGGTCAGCGGCGCGCAGTAAGCCTCTGTAGGCCGGCACCGACCCAAAATGTGGGAGCGGGCTTGCTCGCGAATGCGGTGGGTCAGTCATGGATATGTTGACTGATACACCGCATTCGCGAGCAAGCCCGCTCCCACATCTGATCTCCATTGGCTTGTAGGGCGATTCTGAACAATTGTCCTGATTTGTCCTATTCCGTACCCTTCTCAGGGATATTGCGCACAGGAAAGCTTGGCCGGGTCATCAGACACCGGCGGCCTGATGCGTGTTGTACAGGCGAACCTATCGCTACAGCTTTCCAAGTAAGGAAGCTGACGACATGCTGCGTAACCTCTCACCCACCGGCCCTGGCCGATTGCGTCTACTGATCGGCGCTGCCTTGCTGCTGCCGACCCTGGCCGTGGCCGATCCTGCCTATGATTCGCTGATTCGCCAGGCCCGTACCGGCAACTACACCCCGGCACTCAACCTGCTGCGCCAATTGCCTGCCGAACGCCAGACTTCCGGCCAGGTCAGCGACCACCTGCTGATCGCCAGTTGGGCGCGCCAGGATGACGAAGTACTCAAGGTCTATGAGACCCAGGGTCGCCAGCGCCAACTGACCACCCAAGCATTGACCACCGTGGCCCGCACCTACCGCAATCAACAGCGCTGGGCGCCTGCCGAGGCTGTGTATCGCCAGGCATTGCTGCGTGAACCGAACAACCCGGACCTGCAACTGGGCCTGGCCCTGACCCTGGCCGATGGTGGCAAAGCCGCCGAAGCCGTACAGCGCGCCCGCACCCTGGTGGCGGCCAAGCCCGAGGATGTCGAGCGGCGCATGGCCCTGGGCTACGCGTTGTCCCGGGCCGGGCAGACCTTCGACTCATTGTTCGAGTTTGACCAAGCCTTTATCCGCGCAGGCAACCGGCCTGACGTGGTGCGCGAATACCTGATTGCCCTGCAACGTGCACGTATGCCGGAACCGGCCCTGCGCCTGAGTGCGCGCCACCCCGGCCTGCTGGACCCGGTGACCCAGCGCCGCCTGGAAGGTGACCTGGCGGCCGAGCGTGTGCGCCTGGCTGAATTCCCTACGCGCAGTGAAAGCGAACGTTTTGTGATCGCCGACCGCGCCCTCAAGGATTACGACCGACTGATCGCCACCTGGGCCCCGGACGCCAGTGCCCATGACGATGTGGTGCGCTGGCGCATCGACCGGATGGGTGCGCTCAAGGCCCGTGCACGTACCGCCGAGGTGATCCACGACTACGAGGCCTTGCAAGCTCAAGACGTGCAACTGCCCGGCTACGCCCTGCGCTGGGTGGCCGCCGCCTACCTCGATCAACGCCTGCCGGAAAAGGCTGCGCCGCTGTTTCGCCAAGCGGTGGCAGCGCCAGACGCCGACCCCAGCAACCAAGTGGTAGACAGCACCGCGCTGTACTACTCCCTGCTGGAAAACGATCAGACCGGCGAGGCCCGCGCCGTCGCAAACGACTTGGCGAGCACGCAAAAGCCTCGGGTTGAACTCAAGGGGCTGCCCCTCGGCAACCCCAACGACGCGTGGCTGGCCGCCCAGCAACTGGCGGCCCAGGCCGCGACCTACGGCGCCGATCTGCCCACCAGTGAAAAAAGCCTGGAGAACCTGGTGCGCACCTCGCCCGGCAATGTCGGCATGCGTGTGGCCCAGGCGGACATGTTCCGCGCCCGCGCCTGGCCGCGGCGTGCCGAAATTGCCCTCAAGGATGCGGAAAACCAGAACCCCCGCCATATCGACCTGGAAGTCTCCCAAGGCTACAACGCGCTGGAGCTGCAGGAGTGGCGCCAGCTTGATGTGCTCGCCGATGACGTGGTCGACCGCGCCCCGGAAAATCGCCAGGTCCAACGCCTCCAGCGCCTGCGCAAGGTGCATGAAATGGCTGAACTGCGCATCGAAGCCGAGACCGGTAAAAGTCATGGCGGCGGGGCGGTGTCGGGTAGCCGCGACTGGGGCATCGAAACCCTGCTCTACAGCCCGCCCATCGATGAAGACTGGCGGATATTCGGCGGTATCGGCTACGCCACCGCCGACTTTGAAGAAGGCACTGGCCACCACCGCTGGCAGCGCCTGGGTGTGGAGCGGCGCACCCGCGACATGACCCTGGAGGCCGAAGTCTCCAATCACTCCTACGGCAAAGGCACCAAGCAGGGCGCACGCCTGGCGATTGCGCGTGACATCAACGACCACTGGCAGTACGGGGGCAGTCTTGACTACCTGGCCGCCAGCACACCGTTGCGTGCGCTCAATGCCAACGTCACGGCCAATGGCGGCAGCGGGTTTATCCGTTGGCGCGCCAACGAGAGCCGTGAGTGGAGACTGGCGCTGAGCCCGTCCCACTTCAGCGACGGCAACGACCGTGTCGAGGCGCTGCTCAGCGGCCGTGAGGGCGTCTACCGCTCGCCGGGCGTGCAAGTGGACCTTGGCCTGGAAGTCGCCGCCAGCCGCAACAGCAAGGAAGAAGCCGCGTATTTCAACCCGCGTTCAGACTTCAGCGTGCTCCCCACGGTGAACGTCAACCATGTGCTCTATCACCGCTACGAAACCCAGTGGAGTCAGCAGTTCCAGGCCGGTGCGGGCACCTACAGCCAGCGCGATTACTCAACCGGCGCCATTGGTTTGCTCAGTTACGGCCAGCGTTATCGCTGGAACGACGTACTGGAAACCGGCGCCAACCTGAGCTGGATCAACCGACCTTATGACGGTCAGCGCGAAAGCGATGTGCGCCTGCTCGTCGACCTCACTTACCGTTTCTAGAAGAGTCCGATCATGACCCTTGTTTCCCGTTGCCTGCTGGCCCTGGGTTTTTTGCTGAGCAGTGCCTGTGCCCAGTCCCCCGCGCCTTTTACGCCACCTGCTGAACGACTCAAACCGGTCAACGAAGCGCCGTGGCCGAAAAACCATTTCCTGGGCATTGCCTACCACGATGTCAACGACCGTGATCCCGACCAGAGAGTGGTGGCGGTGCGTACCGAACGCTTGATCGAACAGTTGTCCTGGCTGCGCGAGAACGGCTACCAGGCGGTCAGCGTCGATCAGGTCCTTGCCGCCCGCGCCGGCGGGCCACAGTTGCCGCCCAAAGCCGTCATGCTCAGCTTTGACGACGGCTATTCGAGCTTCTACACCCGCGTGATGCCGATCCTGCGTGCCTACCAGTGGCCTGCGGTGCTGGCGCCGGTGGGCAGTTGGGTCGACACGCCGTTGAACCAACCGGTGGATTTTGCCGGTGTGCCGCGTGAGCGCGGGGAGTTTTTGACCTGGCAACAAGTGCGCGAAGTGGCGCAATCGGGCCTGGTGGAAATCGCCGCGCATACCGACGCCCTTCACAAAGGTGTGCTGGCCAATCCCCAGGGCAACATGGAGCCGGCCGCCGCCACTCGGCGCTATGACCCGGTCACCCGCAGCTATGAGCCCGAAGCGCAGTTCCAGGCGCGGATGCGCGCCGACGTCGCGGCGATTTCCAATAAGATCCGCGCCGTTACCGGCAAGGCCCCGCGTGTGTGGGTCTGGCCATACGGGGCGGCGGACGGCACCTCCCTGGCGGTGGTGGGCGAGCAGGGTTACCAGATGGCCCTGACCCTGGAGGACGGCCTCGACAACCTCGGCAACTTGATGAGCAGCCCGCGCTTTCTAGTGGACAACGACCCGTACGGCGAGGACTTCGCCAACAGCATGGTCTCGGCGCAGGTCAAAGCGCCGATGCGCGTGCTGCATGTGGACCTGGATCAGGTCTACGACCCGGACAAGGCGCAAGAAGTGCGCAACCTCGACGCATTGGTCCAGCGCGTGCTGGACATGGGCGTCGACACCGTGTTCCTCCAGGCGTTCGCCGATCCCAAGGGCGATGGCCTGGCGCGTTCGCTGTACTTCCCCAACCGCCATTTGCCGATGCGTGCCGACCTGTTCAACCGTGTCAGTTGGCAGTTGCACACCCGTGGCGGCCTGGTCAAAGTCTACGCATGGATGCCCGTGCTCAGCTTTGCCCTGGACCCCAAGCTGCCCCGCGTCAGCCGTTGGGACCCGGCCACCGGCAAGGTGGCCGTCGACCCGAAGCAGTACCAGCGGCTGTCGCCGTTCGATCCCAAGGTGCGCAAAATCATCGGTGAGATCTACGAAGACCTCGCCCGTACCAGCGCTATCCACGGCGTGTTGTTTCACGACGACGCCGTGCTTTCGGACTTTGAAGACGCAAGCCCCCAAGCCCTGAAAACCTACGCAGCCAACGGCCTGCCGGGTAGCATTCAGGCACTGCGCGCCGACCCTGAGGTGATGCAGCGCTGGACCCGTTTCAAGAGCCGCTACCTGATCGACTTCACCCATGAGCTGACCGCCAAGGTCCGCACCCTGCGCGGGCCGGAAGTGCTCACCGCGCGCAACATCTTCGCCGAACCGATGCTCAACCCGGCCAGCGAAGCCTGGTTTGCGCAGAACCTCGACGACTTCCTCCAGCACTACGACTGGACCGCGCCGATGGCGATGCCATTGATGGAAGGTCAGTCGCTGAAAAACTCCAACGCGTGGCTGGAAAAACTCGTGGCCACAGTCAAGGCTCGGCCCGGTGCGATGCAGCGCACGGTCTTCGAGTTGCAGGCCAAGGATTGGCGCACCCCGGCCGCACCGGATCTTTCCGGCGCGCAAATGGCCGAGTGGATGGGCGTGCTCAAGCGCCAGGGCGCCAGCAGTTTTGGCTACTACCCCGACAACTTCCTGGAGAATTCGCCGGATCTGAACACCGTGCGTCCGGCCCTTTCCAACAAATGGAATCCTTGACTCATGTTCGACAGAATCCTAGCTCTTCTCGTTTTGGCGTTGGTGTTGGGTGTGCCCCTGGGCCTGATCTTCCTGGTCACCGGGCAGTTCCTGATGGAATTCGTGTTTTTCTACCCGTTGTTCATGTCCGGGCTGTGGATCGCCGGCGGCCTGTACTTCTGGCTGCACTGGGAGCGCCACTGGCCATGGGCCGATGACACCCCGGCGCCGGTGCTCAAGGGCGAACCGCTGATCTCGATCCTGATCCCTTGCTACAACGAAGGCGACAACGCCGCCGAGACCATTGGCGCGGCGCTGGCCCAGCAGTACCGCAACATCGAAGTGATCGCGATCAATGACGGCTCCAGCGACAACACCGCTGCCGTACTCGACGCCCTGGCGTTGAATGAGCCGCGCTTGCGCGTGCTGCATCTGGCGCAAAACCAGGGCAAGGCGGTGGCACTGCGCATGGGCGCCGTTGCGGCCCATAGCGAATACCTGGTGTGCATCGACGGCGACGCCTTGCTCGACCGCAACGCGGCGGCTTACCTGGTGGCGCCGATGCTCGACAACCCACGGCTTGGCGCGGTGACCGGCAACCCTCGGATCCGCACGCGCTCGACCTTGATCGGCCGGGTGCAGGTGGGCGAGTTCTCTTCGATCATCGGCTTGATCAAGCGTACCCAGCGAGTGTTCGGGCGGATCTTCACCGTCTCCGGCGTGGTGGTGGCGTTTCGGCGGGCGGCCCTGGACCGGGTCGACTACTGGAGCACCGACATGATCACCGAAGACATCGACGTGAGCTGGAAGCTGCAACTGGACCACTGGAGCATCTTCTACGAGCCGCGTGCGCTGTGCTGGATCTTGATGCCGGAAACCCTCGGCGGCCTGTGGAAACAGCGCCTGCGCTGGGCCCAGGGCGGCGCCGAAGTGCTGTTCAAGAACATTCGCGGGATCTGGCAATGGCGCCACCGCTACCTGTGGCCGTTGCTGTTCGAATACTGCCTGTCCACGGGCTGGGCCTTCACCTTCCTGTTGTCGGTGATCTTCTGGGGCGTGGGCAAAGTCGTGCCGTTGCCCGAGGCGATTGCCGTCGGCTCGCTGATGCCACCGGCCTTCACCGGCTTGCTGCTGGCGGTGGTGTGCCTGGTGCAATTTGCCGTGAGCATCATGATCGACCGGCGCTACGAGCGCGGCCTGTGGAAAACCCTGTTCTGGACCGTCTGGTACCCGCTGGTGTTCTGGCTGGTGAGCCTGTTCACCACCCTGGTCAGCTTCCCCAAAGTCCTGTTCCGCCAACATCAGAAACGCGCGCGCTGGGTCAGCCCGGATCGCGGCATCAAGGCACCTGCCAAGGAAGTGAACCCATGAACCTGATCCGCACCCCACAGCGGCCTGTGATGCAGGCCATCGATATTTTCCTGACCCTGATGGCCTGGGCCGGCCTGGTGCTCCTGCTGGTGCGCGGGTTGGTGCCGATGCTCGATAGCAACGGCGGCCCACGTATCGATGCACCGATCTTCGCCGCGCTGAACACCTTGCAGATCTATCTGTGGATCGCCCTGTTCAATGCGGTGCTGCTGATCAGTTGGGCGCGCTACCAACAACGGCGCGGCAAGCAATTTGCCCAGCGGCGTGCGGCGACCAAGGCGCTGAGTGACCACGGCTTGAGCGAGAGCTTCCGCCTGGCGGCTGGCGAGCTTGAGCAACTGCGCCGACCGGGGGTGTTGGTGATTCATAACGATCAGGAGGGCGGGGTGCAGGCGGTGACGTCGCATGATTCCCGTGAGGTGCGGCGGCCAGAGTTGAAACTGGTGGTAGGGCAAGATAGCTAGGTGAAGTGGGGAAAACTATTTAGCTGTAGGGGGAGTCTGTAAATTTTTAGGAGGTTTCCTATTTGGTTCGTTCGGCGGCTCCATGATAATCACGGTGTTAACCCGACTTAAAGCGGTTTTTGCTTAACGTCTAATGAGTAATTGGTTGTTATTAATCAATTAATCGCCTATCCAGATGAGTACTTCGCTCAACTAAAAACGCTGGGTGCCGACAATCTGTTCGCCACTGATCACTGGCCTGCTCAATACACGGCTCACCGGTCAGGGGCAGGTGCTCGAATAGGCCGTTGCGGTTTTATACCTGGCGTCGCCGAGATAGTGGGTGGATTTGCCCGTCATACATGGAGTTTTATATGAAGCCAAAGCCGTTTAAAAAAAGCCTGTTGGCTTTGATCGTTGGGGCAATCAGTACCCAAGTGCTGGCGGTTGAAGTGGATGTTGGCCAAGGCAAGAGCACCTTGAACGGCGGGATATTTAGTGAATCACTGACCTTCACCGGAACGGTAACTCAGCCCACGAACGTGACCGCTAGCCAAGGCATTAGCAATTGGATGGGAGTGAGTGTCGCCGATACGAGAATTCAGGGTTCGTTGATCAATCGTGCAGATATTATTTTGGATGGTCAGGGTCGCGATATCCGAGGGTTTGCCGTGGACCCATCGCTGCAACTGACTGCCAATCCAGGGAGTAGCACCGTCACTGGTGATGTTATCCAGGCAGCTAACATCACCCAGAGTAACGGGGCGTTTCAAGCTTTTGAGATTGGTGCTACTACGATTGGCGGGAGCGTGATCAACTCCGGGACCATCCAATCCACAGCCCCAGTATCCAATCCCTGGACTTTTCGCGATGGTATTCGGTTGCATGGCACCACGGTGGCGGGGGACGTTTCCAATACCGGCGTGGTACGAATGACGGGAGTTAACTCGCTTGCTATGGTGCTGGACCGAGGAGGCCTCTCCCCAATCAGCATCGGCGGCAATATTCTCAACTCCGGTACGTTGTCTGTCACGGGCGACGACTCCTGGGCTTTCGAGGTGGAAACCCCTACATCTCCCTTGAGGATCGAAAACAGTGGCCTGATTTCCGCGAACGGCGCAGCTACCGCTGGAGTGGTGTTTTATGACGGCACTGTCGATTACATCCTCAACACCGGCACGATCGAAGCAAAAGGCGAAAAGGCTGATGCTTTTGACTTCCACGGAGCAACTTTCGCTCAGAACAGTGCGCCCGGCTCTCGCGGTATCGTCAACCGAGGCATCATCAGTGCCGATGGCGTAGCCATTTATGCCGATATTGACGAGCAAACCTCCCCCTTCGAAATCAACCAGCAAGCCGGTGAAATTCGTAGCAATTCCGGCACGGCCATCGATGCTGCCAACCTGGCGAGCCTGAACTGGAGTGGCGGTAAAATCGTCGGTGATGTGCTCGGTGTCACGGGTGTGAATATCACCGGTCAGGCGGACTTTACCGGCAAGAGCATTGCCAGCCCGGTGTCGATCAATGCAGGTTCGTTGAACCTGTCTGACGCCGGCACCGCGATCACTGGCGACTTGAATGTAGCCAGCGGCGCCGGGGTTGATATGCGCCTGTCCAACAGCGTTGTGCCGACCACGCCGTACCTGACAGTCAGCGGTGCAGCGAATTTCGCCCAGGGCTCCAACGTGACCTTGAGCGCCAAGCCCGGTGATTTCACCGCCGTGCCTAGCGGTATTGAATACACCCTGCTGCAAGCCTCCAGCGTGCAAAACAACGGCCTGACGGTCGCCAGTAGCTCGTCGTTGCTGGATGTATTCAGCTACTCGGCCGATGCGCAAACCGTCAAGGCGGTGGTGGGCTTGAAGAGCGATGAGCAGGTGCAGGAGGATCTGGGCGGCGTAGGTGCTGGCGCGGCGTCGGTCACTGCACTCAACGAGCTGAAGAACGAGGTGTTGGGGCAACTGAGCGAGGACGACGCGGTGTTCCAGGCCGTGGCCAACGCCGGCACTGCCCAGCAATTGGCGCAGATTGGCGAACAGCTCAAGCCGGACGTGAACCGTGGCGCGCTGGACGTGGCCCTGTCTGGGCAGACCGTGATCAACGGCGCGATCCTCAATCGCCTGGCCGGTCAGCGCGATGGCAGTGAGCGTGGCGGTGTATGGGTGCAGGGTCTGAGCAGCAACATGGACCAGGACGGTCGCGGTGGCGATAACGGTTACTCGGCCAACAGCAGCGGTATGGCGGTAGGTGTGGACGGTCGCTTGAACGACGCCACCACTGTGGGTGCGGCGTACAGCTACCTCAACTCCAACATTCACTCGGACCTGGGCAACAAGACCGAAGTGCAGGGCAATGCCCTGTCGCTGTACGGCAACTGGTCGCTGCAAAACTGGTTTGTCGATGGCAGCCTGAGCTACGGCTTCAACGACAACGACAGCAAGCGCCACGTCGCTGGCACCACGGCCAAGGGCAGCTACGACAGCCGGGCGTTGTCGGCCAGCGTGTTGGGCGGCTACAGCTTCAAGCCGTCGGGCAGCGTGCTGATCGAACCGCGTGTAGCGGCGCGTTATTCCAGCGTGCGTATGGATGGTTTCAATGAGAAGGGCTCTTCGGCAGCGCTCAGCACGGGTTCGCAGCGCTATGAAGTGGGCGAGTTGGGGGCGGGCGTGCGCTTGGCGGGCAACCTGCCGTTGGGCGCCGGTACCCTGCAACCGGAAGCGACCTTGATGGCCTATCACGACCTGATGGGTGATCGCGTGGCGCAGACGTCGAGCTTTGTAAACGGTGGCTCGACGTTCAGCGTGACCGGCGCATCGGTAGCGCGTGACAGCTATGAAGCCAGCGTGGGCGTGAACTACCAAGTCTCGGCGTTCAGCGTCGGCGCCAGCTACACCCGTCAGGCCCGCAGCGGGTTTGATGCCGATGGGGTGATGATTAAAGCGCGCTACGCGTTCTAAGTAAAAATGGGGTCAGACGATGATTGAACTTTTAATCGTGGTCTGATCCCATTCCGCGCAAGATTTTCATCAATAAGGACGTTCCGTGCTCAAAATCTTCATCAAGGTCGCCGCCCTCATCGCAACATTATCGATGACTGGCTGCGTCTCCTATACCGTCACCGGCCCGTTGGGCGCTCCGCTTCATCCTGCGTCAGTCAGCAACCCCCGCGCGGCGCAGGTTGCCGATGTCACGGTTGCCATCCCTGGCGCTGACGAGGCAACCCGTACAGCCATCAGCCGCTCGCTTACGATGCAGCTCAACCAGTACGTCAAGGCGGGTGGGTACTTCAAGCAGGTCACCGAGTACCCCGTGCGCCTGGGGGAGAACGATGTGGTGCTCAAGTTCAACATGACGTCTCTCAAGGGCCATCGCGCTCCGCATCCTGCCTATATCCCCGGCGCGTTGTTGACCCTGACGATCTGGATCTGGGTGAACGGGCCGATTTATGTGGACAGCTTCGATGTGGCGGGGGACCTGGTGATCGTCGACCGTGACGGCAAAGAGCTGGCGGCGGCTAAGGAACAGATCAAGTTTGAGCATAACGTCGGCCTGTACGGACGCGAGTACTGGTCACCGGTAATGGGCGCCAAGCAACTGAATGAACTGGTTTCAAAACTGCTCGCTACCGCCACCGCGAAGTTGGCAACACCTCAGCTCAAGGGAGAATGAACATGATGGGTTTGCTCAAGCGCAGTTGGGTGCTCGCCGCTGTTTTGCTGACGGGGTGCGTGTCCTATTCGCAGCACGAATTGCCGCCGGTCCAGGCCTGGCCGCCAACGGCCAATGCCCCACAGCAAAAGCCAACGGTGTACGTGCGTACCACGGCCATGAACCAGGTCAACGGTGGCCCGGCCAATACCGCGACGGGTGCAGCGGCGGCGGTTGCGGAAACGACGGTTGCCGAGGGTTTTCGTCAGTCTGGGCGTTTTGCGCGGGTCAGTACGGATAAGGTCGAGTCGGACCTCTATGTCGAAGCCTCGTTGTACAACAATGAACAGTTCAGCATGGCTTCGGCCATCATCACGGGTGTGACGTTCTTCATCATCCCCTCAACGGCTAAGAATACCTTCACCCTGGAGACTGTATTCAAGGACAAGGACGGCAAAGAGCTGGGCCGTGTACGCAAGAGCGAATCGGTGCGCACCTGGATGCAATTGTTGTTGATCGTCGCCGTTCCTTTCCGGCAGGACACGCGTGAGATCGTAGAGGCGTTGACCCGCAGTACGCTGGATGAAGCGGTGCAGCGCCGCTTGTTGTAAGGCGAATGGGGCGGTACTGGAGCGCCCCTTTTTTATTTATGAACGCTGCGGACTCAACTGTCGCTCAATCACATCCATCAAGTCGCAGCCATCGGACAGGCCAAAGGTGGGTAACATGGTCGCGAACTTATACAAATATCGGCACGGCATTGGCCTGGTCTTACTCCTGGCTGCGCTACTCAATGGCTTTCTACGATTTGACGGTAGCTGGAAGCGCTTTTTCCTCATGGTGCTGGTGCAGCTGTGGTTTGGCCAGGCGGTCTACAACTATGCGCGAGGCGCCAGGGTGGCCATCGCGCCGGGCGGCATGAGTAAGGATGCCGACCCTGCGCAGCGCATTCCCGTCCCCGCAACCCTGTAGGAGCGAGCTTGCTCGCGAAGCACGTAAACGATAACGCTCACTTGTCGAATGAACGCGTCGCCTGGGCGTTTTTCGCGAGCAAGCTCGCTCCTACAGGAACCTGCCCGCTGCACCTACCAGGACGAAACAACTTGAGAACCGCTCTCAACCCCGTAAAATGCCGCAGCACTTAATCAGGGATGAATTCGAAGATGCGCGTTTTTGCCTTACTGCTGGCACTGTCCTTCCTGGCCGGCTGTGCTTCCAAGCCCCCGTACTACATCTCTCCAGCGCCCGTGACCATTCCCAAGAACGCCACGTATTGGCTCGATACCTTCGACGTTGAGGTGGTGGGCAAGAACGAACGCTTCCTGTCGGATGACAAGGTTCGCCAGCAACTGGGTATCGACCTGGTCGACCGCTTGCTCAAGGCCAAGCGCTACGCCACGAGCAAGGAAAAGGCCGACTACCTGTTGGATGTGAGCGTTATCTATACGCGGCGTATTCAAGATACGAAGGGCGGTTTCATGACGACCATCGTCGATGACAACACCATCCTGGCCAGTGTCGATTTCAACTATCAGGTCAAGGTCAAGAAGGCCGATGCCCAGGTGCTGCATTTTTCCCAGGCTCGCCAAGGGCTGATGCCATCTGGGTACAAGGGCGACTGGCAGAACATGAAAACCATGGCCGGGGTGCTGACCAACAGCGGCAACTCTAATGTAGAGACCTTCTACACCGGCGCGCTTAGCCGTTTTATCGTTGACGATCTGCGCGGTATTCCATCGCGATAGCGTTACCTGCGGCCTCGATTTACCACTTAGGAGCACTACGTGAAATCACTCTCAAAAATCCTGCTGTCAGGCTTTGCCGGCGCAGCGCTGCTGGCGCTGGCCGGTTGCGCCACTGAAAGCTCTCGCGCACTGCCGATCGAAAAAGTCGCCAGCGCCAACGTCGCCTACTCCGGCGTACGTGTACCGATCGCCGTGGGCAAGTTCGATAACCGCTCCAGCTACATGCGCGGGATCTTCTCCGACGGCGTGGACCGCCTCGGTGGCCAGGCCAAGACCATCCTGATCACCCACTTGCAGCAGACCAACCGCTTCAGCGTGCTGGACCGCGACAACATGGGCGAAATCTCCCAGGAAGCGAAAATCAAAGGCACTGCGCAGAAGCTCAAGGGCGCTGACTTCGTCGTGACCGGCGATGTGACCGAGTTCGGCCGCAAAGAAACCGGCGACCGCCAACTGTTCGGCATCCTCGGCCGTGGCAAGACCCAGGTGGCCTACGCCAAGATCAACCTGAACATCGTCAACATCAGCACCTCCGAAGTGGTGTACTCCACCCAGGGCGCCGGTGAATACGCGCTGTCGAACCGTGAAGTAGTGGGCTTTGGCGGCACCGCCAGCTACGACTCCACCCTCAATGGCAAGGTCCTGGACCTGGCCATGCGCGAAGCGATCAATCGCCTGGTCGACGGCATCAACGCCGGCGCCTGGAACCCGCGTAACTGATTCACGTGTTTTCAAGGAGCAGTACACGGATGAGCAAGGCAGTGAAGTTATCGCTGATGCTGACAGCAACCGCGCTGGTTGTAGGGTGCCAGACGGCACCCAAG
Organism: Pseudomonas sp. 25 R 14; assembly: GCF_900004755.1. NCBI lineage: Bacteria > Pseudomonadati > Pseudomonadota > Gammaproteobacteria > Pseudomonadales > Pseudomonadaceae > Pseudomonas > Pseudomonas sp. 25 R 14. Next base: position 49,706 of record NZ_CVTS01000058.1, read on the forward strand.
CCCCTGTATCAATGGGAAAGCTATCAGCCGCAGGTTTATGAGTATTTCAAGGGTGAGCCCAAGGAAGCCCAGGTCGAAGCGCTGGAGCGCGACCTGCAAAAGATCAACGCCAGTGGCCGCCAGGCCCCGCCGGGCTACCACGCCCACTTGGGCATGCTGTACCTGAGCATGGGCAAGGATGACCAGATGGTGCAGCAGTTCCGCACCGAGAAGGCGTTGTTCCCCGAGTCCGCTGCCTACATGGACTTTTTGCTGAGAAACGCCAAGGCCCCGGAGGTGAAGAAATGAGCCTGTTGAAACTCACCGGTGCCTTACTGGCCCTGGCGTTGCTGGGCGGCTGCGCGGCACCCAAGACTTTTGATTACGCGGCGTACAAGCAGGCGCGACCGAAGTCGATCCTGGTCTTGCCACCGATCAATGAATCCCCTGAAGTGCAGGCGTCCTACAGCCTGGTATCGCAGGTGACCTACCCATTGGCGGAAGCCGGCTACTACGTGATGCCGATTGCCCTGGTGGACGAAACCTTCCGCCAGAACGGCCTGACCACCGCCAACGATATCCAGGCCGTGGCACCGGGCAAGCTGCATGAGATCTTCGGCGCGGACGCGGCGCTGTACATCACTGTCAGCGAGTACGGCACCAAGTACATGCTGGTCACCAGCGATACCTCGGTGACGGCCTCGGCCAAACTGGTCGACCTGCGTACCGGCACCACCTTGTGGACCGGTTCTGCACGGGCTTCCAGCGAGGAAGGCAACAACAACGGTGGCGGCCTGGTGGGCATGCTGATCACGGCGGCGGTCAAGCAAGTGATCAATAGCTCCACCGACGCAGCGCACCCGATTGCCGGTATCACCAGCGCACGCCTGCTGTCGGCCGGGCAACGCACCGGCATCCTCTACGGCCCGCGCTCGCCCAAATACGGCTCGGACTGATCCCCACAAACCCATGTAGGAGCTGGCTTGCCAGCGATAGCGGTAGGTCAGTCGCCGTATGAATTGACTGACCCACCGCTATCGCGAGCAAGCCCCACCTGGATCGACTGACCGCACGCTAACCCGAATCCCGACGCTCTTACGTCTGACCTTGTGAACGCATCATTCACTCACGAGGTTCAGCCCATGTCCCGTCCTCTTCTCTTCCTACGCCCCGCAGCCCAGGGCTTTGCCGTGACCTTGCTGGTGGCGCTTGCCGGGTGTGGGCTGTCGTCCCGTGACGAGGCCAAGGCGCCCCAAGCGGTGGCTATCCCCGAACTGCAAAGTGCGCCCGTCCAGGCTCAGGGGGCCATGCTCAAACGAATGGCGATGCCGGCACCGATGGCCATGCATGACGCGGTGGCCATGCAATACCGCACCGAGCCGCGCGAGCAGTATCAGAACCTGCCGGACAACCCGGTACACAGCGTTGCCCAAACCCCGGTCTCGACCTTCAGCGTCGATGTCGACACGGGCAGCTACGCCAACGTCAGACGCTTCCTCAATCAAGGTCGCCTGCCGCCCGAAGGTGCTGTGCGACTTGAGGAAATGGTCAATTACTTCCCCTACGACTACGCGCTGCCGACCGATGGCTCTCCCTTCGGCGTGACCACTGAAGTCGCCTCGACCCCCTGGAACCCCAGCACGCGCCTGCTGCGCATTGGCATCAAGGCATCCGAGCGTGCCGTGGCCGAGTTGGCGCCGGCCAACCTGGTGTTTCTGGTGGACGTTTCCGGCTCCATGGACCGTCGCGAAGGTTTGCCGTTGGTCAAAAGCACCCTCAAGCTGCTGGTGGACCAACTGCGTGATCAGGACCGCGTGTCTCTGGTGGTGTATGCCGGCGAATCGCGGGTAGTGCTCAAGCCTACATCCGGGCGCGACAAGGCAAAAATCCGCAACGCCATCGACCAGTTGACCGCCGGCGGCTCGACAGCCGGCGCATCGGGCATCGAACTGGCCTATCAAATGGCCCGCGAAGGGTTTATCGACCAGGGTATCAACCGCATCCTGCTGGCCACCGATGGTGACTTCAACGTCGGCATCAGCGACTTCGACAGCCTCAAGCAAATGGCCGCGGATCAGCGCAAAAGTGGGGTATCCCTGACCACCCTAGGGTTTGGCGTGGATAACTACAACGAACACCTGATGGAGCAACTGGCCGACGCGGGCGATGGCAACTACGCCTATATCGACAACCTGCGCGAAGCTCGCAAGGTGTTGGTGGAGCAACTCAGCTCGACCCTGGCCGTGGTGGCGCGGGATGTGAAGCTGCAGGTGGAATTCAACCCGGCCCAAGTCAGCGAATATCGCCTGCTGGGCTACGAAAACCGTGCCTTGAAACGTGAGGATTTCAATAACGACAAGGTAGACGCCGGCGAGATCGGTGCCGGGCATACCGTGACGGCGCTGTATGAAATTGTACCGAAGGGTACAAAAGGCTGGCTGGAACCGCTGCGCTATACGTCGGCACCTGCTGCCGAGGGCAATGCCGCAGAGCTGGCCATGTTACGGGTACGCTACAAGCCGGCGGCGGGCGGCAGCAGTCGCTTGATCGAACACCCGATCAATAACGCCCGGCACGCGGCCAGCGACGACCTGCGCTTCGCCTCTGCCGTGGCCGCTTTCGCCCAACAGCTCAAGGGCGATGGCCGCTACACTGGCAGCATGAGCCTGAAGGACACCGCCACCCTGGCCCGCTCGGCCCGTGGTGGTGATCCCTACGGCCTGCGCAATGAATTCGTACAACTGGTGGAGCTGGCCCAAAGCCTCAAACACTGATCTTGCCCATGACCGAGATCCCTGTGGGAGCTGGCATTAGTTCAGCCCGGCTCCCACAGGTAATCTGCATTGATCCATCGAAAGGAGTTCGCCACCCACATGCCCGCTCCAAATGATCCACCCAGCGACGAATCGCTGCTGGCCCGCTACCGCACCGGCGATGCCGCTGCGTTCGAGATCCTGTACGCCCGGCACCGCCAGGGCCTCTACCGGTTTCTCGTGGGCTTGAGCAACAAGGCCGAACTGGCTGAGGAAATCTACCAGGACACCTGGCTCAGCCTGATCCGCAGCACCACCCAGCCACAGGGACGGGCGAGTTTTCGTACCTGGTTGTTCCAGATTGCCCGCAACCGCCTGATCGATCACTGGCGCAAGCACGGCATCCTCAACCCGTTGCACGACAGCTACGACGAACAGCTTCATGCCCAACTCGACGACCGCGCCGGCCCCGAGCAGCAACTGAGCCTGAGCCGTGACCAGGGCCGCCTGGAGGCTGCTCTGCAAGACCTGCCTGAAGACCAGCGCGAAGTGTTCATGCTGCGTCTGCACGGCGACCTGGAACTGCCACAAATTGCCGCCCTGACCGGCAGCCCACTGGAAACGGTAAAAAGCCGCTTGCGTTACGCCCAGCAGAAACTGCGTCGGCTGCTGGCCGAGGAGGTACCCGTATGACTGACTCCCGACACTCCCAGGATCCGATTGACGAAGGGCTGATCCAGCACTTTCGCCAACACAGCGCCAGCGAGCCGCCTGCGTCCCTCGACGCCTTCATCCTCGCCGCTGCCCGCCGCGAAGCCCCAGCGCCCGCGCCGAGCCTGTGGCAACGCTGGCTGCAAGCCTGTCAACGGCCACGCTGGCAGATGGCCTTTGCTACCGTCGCCGGGGTCGCGCTATTGATTGGCGTGGTGATGCGCTCGCCAGTGCCGGACATCAACCTACCTGAAACCGCTCAGTACGCAGCCGCGCCACCGCCACAGGCACTGTCTGCCCCGGCTGCTCCTGCGCCGATGGCTCGTCTGGCGATGGCACCGCAGGCAGATAGCGCACCAATCCAGGCCGAGATGGCGATGGTCGATGAGCCCGTGGCAAGAATGAGCAAGCAGATGGCCGTCAAACCGCAGTCCCTGGAACAAGGGCTTGAGGAGATTGTGCGTCTGCGCCAGGCGGGAGAGAACAGGGCGGCGGATGAGAAACTGCTGGCCTTGTACAAGCGCTTTCCCGACGAAAACCTGCCCGCCCGGTTGGAAGCCCTGCAAAAGCGTTGACCAAGCGCCCACAAAAAAGCCCCAGGTCTTGCGACCTGGGGCTTTTCGTCTGTATCTACTGTCCCCGGCCTGGTTTGAACTGAGACCTACAGGCACCAGTTTTATAGGCTGTCTTGATACGTCATGACTTGGTCTTTGAGCCAGCTGTGCAGGGAGGTTAATTGCGCCGAACGTTTAATCCCCAGTGGCCAGACCAGGTAGTAGCTCGAAGAATGCGCCGGTTCGATGTCGGTGAGTTTGACCAGCTCCCCACGCTGAATCAGTGAGTGGGCTATCGAGCGGCGCGTCAATGCGACGCCGTGCCCGAGCCGTACCGCTTCGAGCAGCAATGTTGAATCGGTGAACTCCAGCGAGGCGTGAGGGCGTTGCCCCTCCACGCCCGCTGCGCATAGCCAGGTTGCCCAGCTTTCACTGGCGTGCAGCAGTGGCTGCTCCAGGATGGCGTGCGGCGTGTCTGGCAGTACACCGTGGTTGAAGTCGCGAGCAGCGACCACCAGCAATGAGTCGGTCATCAGTGTTTCGCAATGCATATCGGGCCATTGGCCGTGGCCGAAGCGGATTGCGCAATTGACCAGGCCCTGTTCTAAACCGGCGAACGCCATGGTCGATTCCAATTTCAGGCGCAGCCCGGGATGGGCACTCATGAAACCGTGCAAGCGTGGCAATAACCAGTGCATGGCATAGGAGGGCAGCACCGACAGGGTCAGTTGCGGGAAATTGCTTCTCGTCAGAAATTTCTCTGTGACCCCGGCTATTTCACCCAGCGCCTGCCTGATCTGGTAGGCATAAATGCGGCCCTCTTCCGTCAACACCAGGGAACGTCCGCTGCGCATCACCAAGGCAATACCCAAATACTCTTCAAGAGAGCCAATCTGATGGCTGACGGCACTGTGGGTGACGTGCAGCTCAATGGCCGCCAAATTCACCTTGCCCAGCCGGGCCAAAGCCTCGAAGGCGCGCAATGCGGCGAGTGGAGGGAGCTTCAATAGGTGAATTCCTTTCACGGAAAAGTCTAATAATAGCCGCTATACGTGAAGTGAGCGAGATGCCGATAATAGCGACGATTTAATTATTTAAATAACGTCGTGCTTATAAAGCGGGAGTTGTTCGCCATGATCAATGAAATCCAGTCGTTTCTGAAAAACTACTTTGATGTGCTGCAAACCCAGGATTTGAATCTGTTCGATCGGGTCTTTCATCGGGGTTGCGTGTTATATAGCGCGCAAGACTCGACCGTGATCGTCCGGTCTTTTGATGAGTACAGGGCCATGGTTCAAAGCCGTCAGTCGCCAAAAGAAGGTGGTTTTCCACAACTTGATGAAGTGTTGATGATTGATGTGATGTCTGCGGAAATGGCCATCGTTAAAGTGCGTTTGCGCCTATTCAATAACGTCATGGTCGACTACTTGAATTTGATGAGAGTCGATGGCCACTGGATGATCTTCGCCAAACTCTTTCACAAGGCCGGTGAAGTGACAACTCGATAAGCTAACCGCCAAATGCAAAATAAGAGCAATTTTATGTAGTGCAATCTTCGCGTCGCCAGTTTATTCATTCCCACTTACAACGGGAAAGCGCTTTGCCTAGTTGGATATGGCCGTCAGAAGAGTCTTTGTGATGGAAGCGAAACCAACTTCCTCGCCTTCCCACCACTATCTGAAACCATTGCTCCCTCCTGAAGATAGGTCAGAAGGTGTAAACCTTATTCAGGACGGGACAGCGCCCACAAAAAAGCCCCAGGTCTTGCGACCTGGGGCTTTTTGTCTGTATCTGGTGCACCCGGCGGGATTCGAACCCACGACCCCTGCCTTCGGAGGGCAGTACTCTATCCAGCTGAGCTACGGATGCTTGTGCGGGCGCCATCATACCCATGTCGACCTTGGGCGTCCATGCTGGTTTTTGGCCGGCTGGCGGTGGGATTCTGGAGCAGGGAGGCTCTGTACCGGGCGGTGTGTGCCATGGGCGTTGGGTGTGGCGCCGATACGCTTGTCAGAATAATCCGGCTAATGCGCCGTTTTCGTTCTTTTTTTCGAACAGACTATTGCCCTGAACCCCCATTGATCCTAGGATTCGTTTGAGATTTCAAACGCTCTGTCTCCCGTGCGCGATTGCGCCCAGTGACTGATTTCCCTGACGGCAGCCTTCGAGGCGCCTTTCAACAACTCTAATTTGCCCCGCGCGCGCGCGGTGCTGTTAAGGAAAGCCGACATGCAGCTTAAAGATACCCAGTTGTTTCGCCAGCAAGCCTTTATTGATGGCGCTTGGGTCGATGCGGACAACGGTCAAACGATCAAGGTCAACAACCCCGCGACTGGCGAGATCCTGGGCACCGTGCCGAAGATGGGCGCTGCCGAAACCCGTCGTGCCATCGAAGCCGCCGACAAGGCCTTGCCGGCCTGGCGCGCACTGACGGCCAAGGATCGCGCGAACAAGCTGCGTCGTTGGTTCGAGCTGATCATCGAGAACCAGGATGACCTCGCACGCCTGATGACCCTGGAGCAGGGCAAGCCGCTGGCCGAAGCCAAGGGCGAAATCGTCTATGCCGCTTCGTTCATCGAGTGGTTCGCCGAAGAGGCCAAGCGTATCTATGGTGACGTGATCCCTGGCCACCAGCCGGACAAGCGCCTGATCGTGATCAAGCAACCGATCGGCGTCACCGCCGCCATCACGCCGTGGAACTTCCCGGCCGCGATGATCACCCGTAAAGCCGGCCCGGCCCTGGCCGCCGGTTGCACCATGGTGCTCAAGCCTGCATCGCAAACCCCGTTCTCCGCGTTCGCCCTGGCGGAACTGGCGCAGCGTGCCGGTATCCCCAAAGGTGTGTTCAGCGTGGTCTCCGGCAGCGCTGGCGATATCGGCAGTGAGCTGACCAGCAACCCTACCGTGCGTAAATTGTCCTTCACCGGCTCGACCGAAATCGGTCGCCAGTTGATGGCCGAATGCGCCAAGGACATCAAGAAAGTGTCCCTGGAACTGGGCGGCAACGCGCCGTTCATTGTGTTTGACGACGCCGACCTGGATAAGGCTGTCGAAGGCGCGATCATTTCCAAATACCGCAACAACGGCCAGACCTGCGTCTGCGCCAACCGCTTGTATATCCAGGACTCGGTGTACGACGCGTTCGCTGAAAAACTGAAAGCGGCCGTGGCCAAGTTGAAGATCGGCAACGGTCTGGAAGAAGGCACCACCACCGGTCCCCTGATCGACGAAAAAGCCGTGGCCAAGGTTCAGGAACACATCGCCGACGCCCTGAGCAAAGGCGCGACCCTGCTGGCTGGCGGCAAGGTCATGGAAGGTAACTTCTTCGAACCGACTATCCTCACCAACGTGCCGAAAAACGCCGCTGTGGCCAAGGAAGAAACCTTCGGCCCACTGGCGCCGCTGTTCCGCTTCAAAGACGAAGCCGAAGTGATCGCCATGTCCAACGACACCGAGTTCGGCCTGGCGTCCTACTTCTATGCCCGCGACCTGGGCCGTGTGTTCCGTGTGGCCGAAGCCCTGGAATACGGTATGGTCGGCGTCAACACCGGGCTGATCTCCAACGAAGTGGCACCGTTCGGCGGTATCAAGGCTTCGGGCCTGGGCCGTGAAGGCTCCAAGTACGGGATCGAGGACTACCTGGAAATCAAATACCTCTGCCTGGGCATCTAAACCCGGCAAGGCATTGCGTGAAACGCAAAGGGCACGAGAGCGCTGACCCTTTGCGTGTTTTGAATGTTATTTCGCAAGTGGCCGGGAAAGCTGTGGCAGTCGATCATCGCATGCTGCCGTAGTTGCCTCCCCGCCACGTATTCCTTGGACCACGCCGCCCGATGAGCGGCGAATGAGGACTTTATGAGCAACAAGACCAACGCATCCCTGATGAAACGCCGCGAAGCCGCTGTACCACGCGGTGTGGGCCAGATTCACCCGATCTTCGCCGAATCCGCGAAGAACGCCACGGTAACCGACGTTGAAGGTCGCGAGTTCATCGACTTCGCCGGCGGTATCGCCGTGCTGAACACCGGTCACTTGCACCCGAAAATCATCGCGGCCGTGACCGAGCAACTGAACAAGCTGACCCACACCTGCTTCCAGGTCCTGGCCTACGAGCCTTACGTGGAGCTGTGCGAGAAAGTCAACGCCAAGGTCCCGGGTGATTTCGCCAAGAAAACCCTGCTGGTCACCACCGGTTCCGAAGCCGTGGAAAACGCCGTGAAAATTGCCCGTGCCGCCACTGGCCGTGCCGGTGTGATCGCCTTCACCGGCGCCTACCATGGCCGCACCATGATGACCCTGGGCCTGACCGGCAAAGTCGTGCCGTACTCGGCCGGCATGGGCCTGATGCCAGGCGGTGTGTTCCGCGCGCTGTACCCGAACGAGCTGCACGGTGTGAGTGTCGACGACTCCATCGCCAGCATCGAACGCATCTTCAAAAACGATGCCGAGCCGCGTGACATCGCTGCGATCATCATCGAGCCGGTACAGGGCGAGGGCGGTTTCTACGTCGCGCCGAAAGCCTTCATGAAGCGCCTGCGCGAACTGTGCGACAAGCACGGCATCCTGCTGATCGCCGACGAAGTGCAAACCGGCGCCGGTCGTACCGGTACCTTCTTCGCCATGGAACAGATGGGCGTTGCCGCCGACCTGACCACCTTCGCCAAATCCATCGCTGGCGGCTTCCCGCTGGCCGGCGTGTGTGGCAAGGCCGAATACATGGACGCCATTGCTCCAGGCGGCCTGGGCGGCACCTATGCTGGTAGCCCGATCGCTTGCGCCGCTGCGCTGGCGGTCATGGACGTGTTCGAAGAAGAGCACCTGCTGGACCGTTGCAAGGCTGTCGGCGAGCGTCTGGTCACTGGCCTGAAAGCTATCCAGGCCAAGTACCCGGTGATCGGCGAAGTGCGTGCCCTGGGCGCGATGATCGCGGTCGAGCTGTTCGAAGATGGCGACAGCCACAAGCCGAACGCTGCTGCCGTGGCTGCTGTGGTCGCCAAGGCGCGCGACAAGGGCCTGATCCTGCTGTCCTGCGGCACCTACGGCAACGTGTTGCGCGTACTGGTTCCGCTGACCTCGCCGGACGCGCAGTTGGATAAAGGCCTGGCGATTATCGAAGAGTGCTTCGCAGAGCTTTGAGCGGCAAGCTATAAGCTGCAAGTGATGTAACGCTTGTAGCTTGTAGCTTAAAACTTGCCGCTCAAAGAAGCCGCCCGTGAACAAAAAAACCGCGTATGCGGTTTTTTTTTGCCCACGGGCGGCTTCTTTGTCTAATGTGCAAGGATTGCCGATGGAGCGTGCTGCATGACTGCTGTTGATTTACCTGCTGTACCCCGTGTGTTGATTGCCGAGGCCGATCCCTGGTCGCGGGATCTGCTCAAGCAGGTGTTGTTGAATGTGCGCTGCGACGCGCGGCTGGATGTGTGCGCCGATGGGCAGCAGGCCGCCGGCTTGCTGCGAGACAAACCCTACGATTTGATCATTGCCGATTGGGAACTGCCGGGCGTCGATGGCTTGAGCCTGCTGCGCAACGTACGCCAGCAGCGGCGGGTGCCGGCGTTGCCGTTTATCCTGTTGAGTACGCGTAATGACAGCGCCAGTGTGCGCGAAGCCCTGCCCCTGGCTCCCACCGCTTACTTGACCAAACCCCTGGACATGGAAGGTCTCACGCAACGCCTGCAGGACCTGCTGCTTAACGAAGGCGAAACGGTGTATTGCGAAATCCCGGCCTTGGCGGCGGGCATGACCTTGTCGGTGTTCCTGGAGCGGCGCCGTGTGTTGTCGGACGGCGCGCCGCTACGGGTTGACGTCAAAGCTGCCGTGCAACGCAGCCTGGCGCCGGAGGGGCTGGATCTCAAGCAGTTGGAAGAGCAGGTGAAAACAGACCCGCAGATCACCGCCGTGTTGATCGCCGCCGCCAACAGCGCTGGTCATCACGGCACGCCGGTGCAGACCCTGTCCATGGCCCTGCACAAGCTGGCAGCAGGGCAGAGCATGAACCTGATTCTCGGCCTGGCCCTCAAGCACAACGTGATCCTCAGCGATGCCGGACTGAAGGAGTACGCCGAGCGCCATTGGCAACTGTCCCAGCAAACCGCGCAATATGCCCGCTCATTGGCGCGCATGCTCGACCTTGACCACGAGCGCTGCTACAGCGCCGGCATTCTCCATCGCCTGGGCGACCTGGCCCTGCTACGCAGTTTGCAGGAGTGGCGCCAGGGCGGTGGCGAACTGGATGATGAGTTGATTGGTGAGTCGTTGGTCACCTATGGCGCCAGCTACGGCTCGGCGTTGCGCACGCGCTGGCGTTTGCCCCTTGAGCTGCGCCAACTGATCGCGGCGATCTACTCCCTGGAAGGTGGGGTGTATTCCCGTGAGGCGTTGGTGATGAACATAGCTGCGCAACTGGCGGGGCTGACCGAGCATGAAGGTATCGAGGCGCTGGCCAAGGGCAAGACGGCGCGGCTGCTCAAGGTCGGGCTTTCAGAGTTGATGCGCATCCGCAAGCCTGCGTAGGCACTGTGTCAGGCACCCTACGGACATTCAACCGACAATTACCCGGTTCTTGCCCTGGCGCTTGGCTTCATACATCGCCGCATCGGCCCGGGCGAACAGGCTGTCGAGGGTTGTGTCTTCGGCGCTCAGGCTGGCCAGGCCCTGGCTGACAGTCACCACATAGGGCTGGCCTTCGTGACTGAACCCCAGTTGCTGGATTTCCTGTCCCAGGCGCTCGGCGACCTGTATGGCTGTTTCCGGCGCGCATCCAGGCAGCACGGCGGCAAACTCTTCGCCGCCAATGCGTCCGAACAGGTCGCCACGGCGCAATATGCCTCGCCCGCTCTCGGCGATACGCAACAGCACCTGATCGCCCTCCAGGTGGCCGTAGGTGTCGTTGATGGCCTTGAAATCATCGATGTCTAACAGCAGGAACGCCAGGGGCAGGCCCTGGGCGCTGGCCCGTTCGAATTCGTGATGGGCGCATTCAAAGAAGTGCCGGCGGTTGCTGCTGCGGGTCAGCACATCGGTGGTGGCCAGGCGTTGCAGTTCGAGTTCCAGGTGCTTTTTTTCGGTGATGTCTTCAGCGATGCCCACCACAATCAGCGGTTTTCCCGGGGTGGCCTGCTGGTTGGTAAAGCACTTGTCGCTGAGCCAGCGGATCTGCCCGTCAGCGGTGATGATGCGGTACTGGCGATCCTCGACCGCCCCCAGTTCCAGTACTTGGGCCAGGCTTCGCTCTGCGTATTCCTGGTCTTCGGGGTGGATGCTGTCGCGCCAGCCACGGTGGTCGGCCAGCAGCAGGCCTGCCGAAAGACCAAAGATGCGCTCATACGCGGGGCTCACGTACAGCACGCGCCGGGTTTCCCACTCGATGGCCCAGAGCACTGCGTTGACGCTCACCAGCAGCGAACTCAACAGTTGCTCACGCTCGCTCAGGCGCTCCACTTCGCCTTGGGCGTGCATCAACGCCAGCAAGGTGGCAGCAGCGGCCGGGCGCGACGTATCCGCCGAGTCGGGGGTGGTGGGGGTCGGGGAGTCCTTTTCGTGGACCATCGGCACAATTCTCTCTGGACATGCCGCAGCATCGAACAGCAGTCAAAACAAAGCCCGCCAGGATGGCGAAGTGTTGTTTGAGAGAGGGGAATTGCAGCTAAGTTCCGTTATCAGTCGCGATTGAGACGGAATGTTCGGTGACTGTGAAATGGCGCCAAAAAACTGGAGGTCGGCTTGGAATGTACCTGGGCCTTGTAGGAACTGGCTTGCCAGCGATGGGGCCTTGAATGTGGAGTGCAGTTCAAGGCCTCATCGCCGGCAAACCGGCTTCTGCAATGTCAGGCGGTGGGGCGCAGGGAGTAGGTTTTCAGCTGGTGGGCAAAGTCGCGCAGGGACTGGATCCCGCTGGCTTCGGCTTCGTGGACCCATTCCTTGATCGCCGCGAGCATGTCATGCCCGTTGCTGCTGGTCTTGAGCCAGATCTGCTGCAGCGCCAGGCGCTTTTCGTAGATCACTTTCAAGGCCTGGCTGTGCTCCAGCATGTTCTGGATGCGCACGTGATGGCGGTCATCCAGCAGGCTGGTCTCGCGCGACAGCAGGCGTTTGGCACGGTGGAACTGGTGGCGTACCGAATGATCGACCTTCTCCAGCTCCTGCTTAACCAGCGGCGCAATGACCAACTTGCGGTACTGGGCCATGATCTGGAAGCGGTTGTTGAGGATCGCCATGGCGGTGTCCATGTCCAGGTGACCCTTGCCTTCGACCCGGTGGGCGATAGGTGCAACCCGTTGCACCTTGGCCAGGCGCAGGAAGCTGAACACCTGGATCCAGGCCCAGCCCAGGTCGAATTCCCACTTCTTCACCGACAACTTGGCGGAATTGGGATAGGTGTGATGGTTGTTATGCAGCTCTTCGCCACCGACGATGATGCCCCACGGCACCAGGTTGGTCGCCGCGTCGCGGCATTCGAAGTTGCGGTAGCCGATGGCATGGCCCAGGCCGTTGATCACGCCGGCAGCCCAGACCGGGATCCACATCATCTGGATCGCCCAGATGGTGATACCGATGGTGCCGAACAGCAGCAGGTCGATGACCCCCATGATCGCCACGCCCAGCAGCGGGTAGCGGGTATAGACATTGCGCTCGATCCAGTCGTCCGGGCAGTTCTTGCCGTAGATGCGCAGGGTCTCGGGGTTTTCGGCCTCGGCGCGGTACAGCTCGGCGCCTTTGCGCAGGACTGTGGACAGGCCCTTGATCACCGGGCTGTGGGGATCGTCGACGGTTTCGCACTTGGCGTGGTGCTTGCGGTGGATGGCGGTCCACTCGCGGGTGTTCTGCGCTGTGGTCAGCCACAGCCAGAAGCGGAAGAAGTGTTTCAGGCCAGCATTGAGCTCCAGGGAGCGATGGGCTGAATAGCGGTGCAGATAGACCGTGACCCCGATAATGGTCACGTGGGTCATCAACAGAGTGACTGCCACCAGTTGCCAGGCTGACAAGTCAAGAAAACCGTTGTACCACATAGGCTGTATGGCCCTCAGATAAAGAAAAGAACAGCTCACGCATTATCACTAAGCCTACAGATAAAACCAGTCACCCTTTTGAATAGGAGTGACGAGATGTTACTTATCCTATAATCCGCAACCTTTGTAGGGCGATTCTGTTTTTTAGTAAGGATTACTAGTCATATGCTGCTTTCATACCGAGGTGCCCTCCGCGCAGGGCTGGTGTACTTGCTGATTTCCATCTTGTGGATCCAGCTCAGTCAGCAGGTTTTTATCACATTCCTCGATGAACCCAGCGAGGTGGTGCACTGGCAGATGCTGCGCGGTTATCTGTGGGTGACCCTCAGTGCCCTGTTTATTTTCCTGTTGTGTGCCCGCTGCGTGCGTGCCCATCGTATCCAGCAACCCTTGAAGGAAAACCGCGAGCGCCTGCGCCAGGCGGCGGCAGTGTTCGATTGCACCCGCGAAGGGGTGCTGGTCACTGACGCCCGGGGGCGGATTGTCCACGTCAACCGCGCCTTTATCGAAATCACCGGTTACCAGGTGGAAGACGTGATGGGCCGCCAACCGAGCCTGTTCAAGTCGGGGCGGCATTCGCCGGCTTTTTATGAGCAGATGTTTCGCACCCTCAACCAAGATGGGGAGTGGAGCGGCGAGATCTGGAACCGGCGTAAAAGCGGGGAAATTTATCCACAGTGGCAAACCATCCGTGTCATCCATGATGACCAGGGCCAGATCAGCCATTACGTAGCGGTGTTCTCCGATATCAGCGCGATCAAGCATTCCGAGCGCGAACTGGCCCATCTGGCTCACCACGACCCGTTGACCGACCTGCCCAACCGCCTGCTGTTCACCGACCGCGCCGAGCAGGCGCTGGCTTCGGCACAGATCCACAAGCGTGGCTGCGCGTTGCTGCTGCTGGACCTGGACCACTTCAAGATCATCAACGACAGCCTTGGCCACAATGTCGGTGACCAGTTACTCAAGGCCGTAGGCGAGCGCCTGCAGGGCCTTTTTGGCCCCGGCGTGACCCTGGCACGCCTGGGCGGTGATGAGTTCGCAGTGCTGGCGGAAAGTTGTCCACAGGTGGTCCAGGCTGCCGCGCTGGCCCAGCGCATCATCGACAGCATGAAACAGCCGTTCATGTTCGACGGTCATCAATTGTTCATCAGCGCCAGCATCGGCATCAGCCTGTTTCCCAGTGATGCCTTGAGTGCCGAACAGTTGCTGCGTAACGCTGACTCCGCGCTGTTCAAGGCCAAGAGCACCGGGCGCGAAGGCTATGCCTTGTACACCGAAGAACTCACCGCCCATGCCCAGAACCGCATCGAGATCGGTAATGAACTGCGCCGCGCTCTGGATCAGCAGGAGTTGCGGGTCTACTACCAGCCGGTCCATGACCTGCAAACCAGTAAGATGATGGGGGTAGAAGCCCTGGTGCGCTGGCAGCACCCGCAGCGCGGCCTGGTGCCGCCGGCGGAATTTATCCCGATTGCCGAACGCACCGGGCTGATCGCCGAAATCGACGCCTGGGTCATGGACCAGGCTTGTCGCCAGATGTGCCAGTGGCTGGCAGAGGGCAGGGACCTGTCCTTCCTGGCGGTGAATATTTCCAGCCGCCTGTTTGCCCGTCATGAACTGTATGAGCAGGTGGCCAAGGTGCTGCATGACACCGGCCTGGATCCGTCGAAACTGGAGCTGGAAGTCACCGAAAGCGCGGTGATGGATGACCCGGAAGTGGCCCTGGAGCAAATGCATCGCTTGCGCGAGCTGGGCTTGAGCCTGGCCATCGATGACTTCGGCACCGGCTATTCGTCACTGCTGCGCCTCAAGCGCTTGCCGGTACAGAAGCTGAAAATCGACCAAGGCTTCGTTGTCGGGTTGCCGTGGGATGAAGACGATGCGGCGATTGTGCGGGTGGTCATCGCCCTGGCGCAAAGCATGGGCATGCTGGTACATGCCGAAGGTATCGAGCAGAAGGAACAGGCGCAGTTCCTGCTCGACCATCAATGCGACATGGGCCAGGGCTACTGGTTTGCAAGGCCGATGCTGGCGGCTGAGATTGATTGGGCCAGGGCCCCGGCTATCCGCTGACCTCTATCCGGGGTTGGAATACAGTAAATGTGGGAGATTCTATGTTGCAGGGAAACCCTGCAACCTTAAATTCGGCTGATATTCGCTCTGGTTTTTCATCAGCGCGAATGCCACCCGGCAGAGCTTGCGGGCGAGGATCACCAGGGCTTGGGTCTTTGCCAATCCTCGGGCCAGGTAGGACTCGTAATAGGGTTTCCAGGTCGGCGATCGGCTAGCGGCCATTGCTGCGTTGTGAGCAAGGCGCCGTAACTCCGAATCGCCCTTTTTACTCAGGTGCCGAGGACCGGCCTTCTTTCCGGAGTCTTTTGGTCTCAGATCCATCCCCAAGAAAGCGATGAATGCATCGCCACTGGCGAAATGGCCACGCATGAAGGCTGTCGCTAGACCCGTAGCCGTAAGATCACCAACCCCTTCAATGGCTTTGCAGCGCTTGATGTTTTCGGTGATGCCTGCCTCTTTGCTGACTTTGTGCAGCAACTTCTGAATGACCAGCTCAGCTTGTTTGAAGGACTTTAACTGCTGGGCCAATTCGTCCTTCAAAAGCGGTTCGCCCGACCAACTCAGCGTTAGGCTCACGCGCAAGTTGATAAGCTCTGCACGTCGGTGCAGTAAGCTTTTCAATAGCTTATAAGCCTGCGGAGGTGGGCTCCAGAGCCGCAGCCGTTCCTGCTCGCTGCTCAGGTAGCGCGCCAGCAAACGCGCATCGCAAGGGTCTGTTTTCGCCCGTTGGCCAATGCTTTCGCGGTAATGGCTCAACCGATAAGCGTCTACAACGTAAACCCGATGTCCCATTTCATGGGCGAGTTCAGCTGTGTCCAAGTGGTAAGTGCTGGTGGCTTCCAGGGCAATTGAGCTGTTGGCAGGTAGCGTTTTGAGCCAGCGGCCAAGAGCATCGCGGTCGTTGGTAATGGTTTGAATGGCTTTGAGGTCTTCGCGGTAGGCGACGACGTCGGCCTTGGCCACATCGATACCCAGAACCGTTGGTGAAGTAAGGATTGTCATAACAAATCCTCGGAGCTAGTGTTTAAGGGCTTGTCGGGGTCTACCCCAGCGCTGGCTTGCCTCTATCGTCGGTTTTCCCGATGAATTCCTTATCGGCGCTTGGGGTAGAAAGGGCGGGACGAGAAGTCTCCCACGGTCCGTACTGGCTAGAGTCGGAATCGGGCTTTTAGTCACCGCCCACCCCTTCAAGTTTAAACATACAAGCGGG
>NZ_CVTS01000022.1:0-36807 GCF_900004755.1 Pseudomonas sp. 25 R 14
TCATCTGCGATCAGCAAATTGCACAAGTGCTCATCAAGCTTTCGCAGGAAAAGGTGCGTCCGTCAGAACCATTACCTAAACCGCGCCATAAAACTCGGCAACCCAATGCGCTTAACTTCGATGTTCGCACCTTGCTCTATCAACTGGTCGGCGTGGACCTCACGCAAATACATGGCATTGGCCCCTTTTTGGCACTTCGGCTGGTCGCCGAATGCGGTACAGATCTGAGCCGATGGCGCACTTGTCATCATTTCACTTCGTGGCTGACGCTCGCGCCGGGATGTAGGATCAGTGGCGGTAAGGTGCTTTCCGCTCATACTCGGAAAACTAAGAATCGAGTGACCGCCCACCTGCGCTTGGCTGCTGTCACAGTAGGGAGAACGAGTACTGCGCTTGGGGCCTTCTATAGACGCCTTGCCGCTCGAATCGGAAAAGCCAAAGCAGTCACAGCGACCGCCCGAAAAATTGCGATTCTGTTCTACAACGCGATGCGTTTCGGTATGAGCTATCAGGACCCCGGAGCAGACCAGTACGAACAGAGATATCGGGAACGAGTCGTAAAAGGTCTACATCGCCGTGCTGCCGAATTTGGTTTCACTCTTCAGCCAACAGAGGGTGTTTCTTAGGAAGGCTACCGCGCTCTTGATGTCGGAAGATCACGAGCGTTCGCGCTGATTGACCAGTTGAGCGCCCATGAGCCGGTTGATTGGCTGTGCAAGGTGTTTGACGTCACTCGCTCGTGTTACTACGCCCAGCGCCTGCGGCGCCGCACGCCCGATGTTGAACGGCTTCGATTACGTAGTCGCGTCAGTGAGCTGTTCTCGCAAAGTCGCAGCTCTGCGGGCAGTCGTAGCATTCTGTCGCTGATGCGTGAAGACGGTGAGCAACTCGGTCGATTCAAAGTGCGTAGCTTGATGCGCGAGCTTGATTTAGTCAGCAAACAACCCGGCTCCCATGCCTACAAACGAGCAACAGTAGAAAGACTGGATATCCCGAACACATTGAACCGCGAGTTCGACGTGCCAGCGCCCAATCAAGTCTGGTGCGGCGATATCACCTACATTTGGGCGCAAGGAAAGTGGCATTACCTGGCTGTCGTCTTGGATCTTTGTACGCGTCGGATCGTGGGTTGGGCGCTGTCGGAAAAGCCAGACGCTGAGCTGGTGATCAAAGCGTTGGATATGGCCTACGAGCAGCGTGGCAGGCCTTCGGATCTGCTATTCCACTCGGACCAAGGATCGCAATATGCAAGCCGACTCTTTCGCCAGCGGTTGTGGCGATACCGCATGCGCCAGAGCATGAGTCGACGAGGAAACTGCTGGGATAACGCACCGATGGAGCGCGTATTTCGCAGCTTGAAAACAGAATGGATACCGACCGTGGGCTATCGAACTGCGCAGGAAGCACAGCGCGATATCAGCCATTTTTTGATGCATCGCTACAACTGGATTAGGCCTCATCAATTCAACGATGGGTTGGCTCCAGCGCGGGCCGAGGCAAAACTTAACGTCGTGTCCGGGATTAGTTGACCACTACAGACCGTATGCAAATAAAGTCTACAAAACCAACATCGATGGGCTGGGAGTCGCCTTCAAAAATAGTTCGGGGCTGGTGCTGCCCGGGCTAGGCACTAGACGGCCAACGAATTGTAACTCCTCCACTCCATGCCCTATCCCTCTTTACAACGTTACTAACTTTGAGTTGATTTTGGTGAAAATTGGTGATGTGAAACCTGGCGTGCTCCGGGGCGGAACTCTGCCCGCAGTACAGCTCTACTTCAACGCCAACACCGTCAGAATGTTGGGGTTCTATGTTGAAATTGCAGGCACCATCCAGATTGTTTCGCGAACCTGCAGCACTCCGGATGTGGTGGTACCGATGGGAACACATCAGACCAAGGAATTTACTGGGCTTAACAGCGCCAGCGGTTGGCAGAACTTTTCCATTGATTTGAACAACTGCCCAGCGTTCCACGGTACATATAGCACGAACGTCCCGAGCTGGACTTCGCAGAGCGGAGATTATCCGTCCGGTGTAGGCACTAGTGGATCTAGAGATAACAACAGCCTGCTGTTTCGCATTGATCCCGCTCGACCACCGATTAGCGCGCCCACCGGCGTTTTGAGCCTTGACCCGAGCGCTACGGATGGTGCCCCCGCAGCCAGCGGCGTTGGCATTCAGATTGCCACACCCAATAATGCCCCCGTGCCACTTGGAAGAAATCGGAGTAGTGGACTCAGCCTAAGAACCAGCGAGGGGAGTTATTCGATCCCTCTGCGTGCCCGTTACTTGCAGACCGAGAAGCAGGTAACACCAGGGCCGGCTAATGCATCGGCAACATTCACGATTACATATCAGTGACTGAATTCCCCTCCGGCACAATAGATATCTCCAGCCCGTCAGCGCGCAATGGCTCTGACATACGCCTGGCACGCCCGCAGCGCGATCAATCCTCTATCGCCGGCATCGGTGATGGCGATAATTCGTTGAGCATGCGCCAGTCCTGCACCTGCCAGGTGACTCCGGCGGCGATGTCCATCAGCACTAGGACCATCACCACCAGCCCGGCCATCTTCTGGACGGGCGTCATCACGGCACATCCTTGAAAAAGACGTGGTGCCCGAGGCGTAGCGTCTGCTTGGCCTTCGCCGCCCAGGCTGGGGCCTTGGGCATCGTGGTTGCGTAGTAGTGCGTGGCCCCGCCGGTTAGCGAGGTCGAGCCTTAATCGACCCACGGGTAACCGCGATGAGAATCGTGCCTCGACCCGGCCGGAGCAGCTTAGATCCGTGCGAGAACAAGAGTGCAGTCGGGAAGATCCGCGGACTGTGAGAAAAATCCTGAGATTACCGGCCAGCCATGTGCGGGCCGGATGCTCTCCAGAAAGCCTTGCGAAGGGTTTTGCGGAAAGCTTTTTTAGCTGCGGCGACCAGACCCTGGCGAGCCACCGCGAACCGGGCCACCTTTCTGCTCGTAATAACCTGAGAGGAGGTGCATTTCCTCTCTTTTAATTCGAGCTTCCATCGCTCTAATTTCTGCGGGCATACCAGCACCGTGGCCAGGCTCGGGACGACTCACATGCCTACGACAATGTGCCAGCGGGTGAGCGGCCAACGTTTCATGAGATCCGCGCATTGGGTGCCTGGCTGTACGAACAGCAGGGATTTGCACAGGAATACATACAGGGATTGATGGGTCACGCTGACGTGAAAATGACCGAGCATTATCAGTCTGGCCACGGGGATGGTGAGGTCATTTACATGAAGGTGAAAGCCGACCTAAACGTGTAGCTCGAAGGTCGTTTGCCCAAAGTATTCCCAATGTTTGCCCAAACGATAGGCAACAAAAAAGGGCCCACCTTTCGGTGAGCCCTTCTAGACCGCCCAGCAGAGCGGATTTTGTTTGGTAGGCGCGATTGGACTCGAACCAACGACCCCCACCATGTCAAGGTGGTGCTCTAACCAACTGAGCTACGTGCCTGCTGTGAGGCGGCATTCTACGGAATTCCCGAGGGGTGTCAACACCTTTTTTGCAGCTAAGCCTATGAATATGCGAATTTTTTATTTTTGCTCGGTAGAGCTGCTTTTCCCGCATGGCTGGCAGGGGATTTTCAACTCAGGTAGGATCGGCGCACTCGTAAAAAATATAAAACAGAGGTTCCAGTATGGCGAACACCCCCTACCCCCAGTCGTATTACGCCGCGTCCGCCAATGCGGTTCCTCCCCGGCCGGTCCTGCAAGGCGAAGTCGAAACCGACGTGTGCGTGATCGGCGCCGGCTATACCGGGTTGTCGAGCGCACTGTTCCTGCTGGAGAGCGGCTTTCGCGTGACGGTACTGGAAGCCGCCAAGGTGGGCTTCGGGGCTTCAGGGCGCAATGGTGGGCAGATCGTCAACAGCTACAGCCGTGATATCGATGTGATCGAGCGTAGCGTCGGCCCCCAGCAGGCGCAGCTATTGGGGCAAATGGCGTTTGAAGGCGGCAGGATCATTCGTGAGCGGGTCGCCAAATACCAGATCCAGTGCGACCTGAAGGACGGTGGTGTATTTGCCGCGCTCAATAGCAAGCACATGGGCCACCTGGAGTCGCAGAAGCGCCTATGGGAGCGCTATGGCCATACTCAGCTGGAGTTGCTCGATGAGCGGCGCATCCGCGATGTGGTGGCCTGTGAGAACTACGTCGGTGGCCTTTTGGACATGAGCGGTGGGCATATCCACCCGCTCAACCTGGCATTGGGCGAAGCGGCGGCGGTGGAGTCCCTCGGCGGCACGATCTACGAGCAGTCCGCAGCGGTGCGTATCGAGCGCGGCGCCAATCCTGTCGTCCACACCGCCCAAGGCAAGGTGAAGGCCAAATTCATCATCGTCGCCGGCAACGCCTACCTGGGCAACCTGGTGCCTGAGCTGGCAGCCAAGTCGATGCCTTGCGGCACACAAGTAATTACCACAGCCCCTCTGGGTGATGAACTGGCTAAAACCCTGCTGCCCCAGGATTTCTGCGTCGAAGATTGCAACTACTTGCTCGACTATTACCGACTGACCAGCGACAAGCGCCTGATCTTCGGTGGTGGCGTGGTGTATGGCGCGCGGGATCCGGCGAATATTGAAGCGATTATCCGCCCGAAGATGCTCAAGGCGTTCCCGCAATTGAAGGATGTGAAAATCGACTACGCCTGGACCGGCAATTTCCTACTGACCCTGTCGCGATTGCCTCAGGTCGGGCGCCTGGGTGACAACATCTACTACTCCCAGGGCTGTAGCGGCCATGGTGTGACGTATACACACCTGGCAGGCAAGGTGCTGGCCGAAGCCCTCAAAGGCCAGGCCGAGCGTTTTGATGCGTTTGCCGACCTGCCCCACTATCCGTTCCCGGGCGGCCAACTGCTGCGAACCCCATTTGCGGCGCTGGGCGCGTGGTACTACGGGCTGCGGGACAAGCTGGGCTTCTGATCGACACCCTGCAGGGGCCGGCTTGCCGACTCCTACAGGGCGCATCATCAAATCGCAGACACAAAAAACCCCGGTCTTTCGACCAGGGTCTTTGCTATCGATCCAATCAAGCATGAAGCTTGCCTTGGCGCTCTCAGGGTGTTCAGTGGACCCTGGAACAGATATGGCGCAGCGGACGGGACTCGAACCCGCGACCCCCGGCGTGACAGGCCGGTATTCTAACCGACTGAACTACCGCTGCGTATCGCTCAGACTGCTGAAGTGTCACCTTCAACCGCCTTCAAACATCTGACTGAGCAGCCTTGGCTGTTCAATCTCAAATCCGAATCATCGGACCTGGAAAATATGGCGCAGCGGACGGGACTCGAACCCGCGACCCCCGGCGTGACAGGCCGGTATTCTAACCGACTGAACTACCGCTGCGCGTCGGTGCAACCTTTAACGTTGCGTCTTGCCCGAAGGCAAAACTCTCAAGAAGTGGTGGGTGATGACGGGATCGAACCGCCGACCCTCTGCTTGTAAGGCAGATGCTCTCCCAGCTGAGCTAATCACCCTTTGCTTCGTTGAGGCCGCGAAATTTACGCAGGTAGCGGACCTAAGTCAATAGCAGGATTGAGTTTTTTTCAAAAACAGCTGTAAGTTGCAAGCTTCAAGCTGCAAGTCAAAAGCCACCGAAAATCCGCTTTCACTTGCAGCCTGTAGCTTGAAGCTGCCCCTCACGGCTCATAGACCATCTTCTTGCTCATGCCGCCATCCACTACGAACTCTTGCCCTGTCACAAACCCAGCGCTGCGCGACAGCAGCCACGCCACCATGGCCGCCACATCCTCAACCGTCCCAACCCGGCCCGCAGGATGCTGCGCATGATCGGCGTCACTCAACGGCTCTGCGCGGCGCGCTGCGGGATCACGGGCATCAATCCAACCAGGACTGACAGCGTTGACCCGAACCTCTGGCCCCAGGCTGATGGCTAGCGCATGGGTCAGGGCCAACAGGCCGCCCTTGCTCGCCGCATACGCCTCGGTATCGGGCTCCGACTGCTGGGCCCGGGTCGAGGCCAGGTTGACGATAGAACCGCCATGAGCGCGCAGATAAGGCGCGCAATGCTTGGCCAGCAGCATCGGCCCACTGAGGTTCACCGCCAATACCCGGTTCCAGTAAGCCAGGTCCAGGCTGTCCAGCGTGATATTGCGCGGATCGGCCACAGCGGCATTGCACACCAACGCATCCAGGCGCCCGAACTGGCCAAGCACTTCAGCCACCCCAAGGGCCACCTGCTGCTCGTCGGCCACGTCCATGGTGATAAACCAGGCGTTATCGCCCAGTACTTTGGACACCTTGGCGCCCCGCTCGCGATCCAGATCGGCCAACACCACCTGCCAGCCTTCGCTGATCAACCAGGCCGCGATCCCCAGGCCGATGCCCCGTGCCGCGCCCGTCACCAGCGCGACTCGACCATTACTGGCGCCAGCCGCCTCCAGGGACCACTCGATCACAAGGCAGCCAGCCCGCGAGCCAGGTCAGCCTGCAAGTCAGTCACGTCTTCCAGGCCCACTGCAACGCGGATCAGGCTGTCACGAATACCGGCCGCTTCACGCTCCTGCGGGGTAAGGCGACCATGGGAAGTGGTGCCTGGATGGGTAATGGTGGTTTTGCTATCGCCCAGGTTGGCGGTGATGGAAATCAGGCGCGTGGCATCGATAAAGCGCCATGCACCCTCCTTGCCACCCTTGACCTCGAAGCTGACCACCGCACCAAAGCCACGCTGCTGACGCTGGGCCAGTTCGTGTTGCGGGTGACTCTTCAAGCCAGCGTAGTGAACCTTTTCGATTCCGTCCTGCTGCTCCAGCCATTGCGCCAGGGCCTGGGCGTTGGCGCAATGGGCCTTCATCCGCAGGCTCAGGGTTTCCAGGCCCTTGAGGAAAACCCATGCATTGAACGGGCTCAGGGTCGGGCCAGCAGTGCGCAAGAAGCCCACGACTTCCTTCATCTGCTCGCCACGGCCGGCAACCACGCCCCCCATGCAACGGCCCTGGCCATCGATGAACTTGGTGGCCGAATGCACCACGATGTCCGCCCCCAGCTTCAGTGGCTGCTGCAGGGCTGGCGTGCAGAAGCAGTTATCCACCACCAGCATCGCGCCCTTGGCATGCGCCACTTCGGCGAGGGCGGCGATGTCCACCAGCTCTGCCAATGGGTTGGACGGCGACTCGACGAACAGCAATTTGGTATTGGCCTTGATCGCCGCGTCCCAGCCGGAAAGATCCGCCAGCGGCACGTAGTCGACTTCAATACCAAAACGCTTGAAGTACTTCTCGAACAGGCTGATGGTCGAACCGAACACGCTACGCGACACCAACACGTGATCGCCGGCACTGCACAGACTCATGACCACGGCGAGAATGGCCGCCATGCCAGTGGCCGTGGCGACAGCCTGCTCTGCCCCTTCCAGCGCCGCGATACGCTCTTCGAAGGCGCGTACGGTCGGGTTGGTGTAACGGGAGTAGACATTGCCCGGCACTTCGCCAGCAAAGCGTGCCGCCGCGTCGGCTGCGGTACGGAACACGTAGCTGGAAGTGAAGAACATCGGGTCACCGTGCTCACCTTCCGGCGTGCGGTGCTGGCCGGCGCGCACAGCCAGGGTATCGAAAGCCACGCCATCGAGGTCGCTGTCCAACCGACCGGCATCCCATTCCTGACTCATGCTGCCACTCCTTCACTCAATTCTTTATTTAAGATACAAAACCGGCCCCTCAGGGCCGGTCGTTACTCAGTTGTTGTACAGATCGATGATCGCACTGACCGCCTGGGTCTTGATCTTCGAAGAGTCGTTGCGCGCCTGCTCGATCTTGTTCAGGTAAGCCTCGTCGACGTCACCCGTCACGTACTTGCCATCGAAGACCGCACAATCGAACTGCTCGATCTTGATCTTGCCGCCACCCACCGCTTCGATCAAGTCAGGAAGATCCTGATAGATCAGCCAATCAGCGCCGATCAGATCAGCCACATCCTGGGTCGAACGATTGTGGGCAATCAGTTCGTGGGCGCTCGGCATGTCGATACCGTACACGTTCGGGTAACGCACGGCTGGTGCGGCGGAACAGAAGTACACGTTCTTCGCCCCGGCTTCGCGAGCCATCTGGATGATCTGCTTGCAGGTGGTGCCGCGCACGATGGAGTCATCCACCAGCATCACGTTCTTGCCGCGGAACTCCAGCTCGATGGCGTTGAGCTTCTGGCGGACCGACTTCTTGCGCGCTGCCTGGCCCGGCATGATGAAGGTGCGGCCAATGTAGCGGTTCTTGACGAAGCCTTCGCGGAACTTGACGCCCAGGCGGGTGGCCAACTCCAGCGCCGCAGTGCGGCTGGTGTCCGGGATAGGGATCACCACGTCGATGTCGTGCTCCGGACGCTCGCGCAGGATTTTCTCGGCGAGCTTCTCGCCCATGCGCAGACGCGCCTTGTACACCGAGACACCGTCGATGATCGAATCCGGACGCGCCAGGTAGACGTGCTCGAAGATGCACGGGGTGAGTTTCGGGTTGACCGCGCACTGACGGGTGTGCAGCTTGCCGTCTTCGGTGATGTACACCGCCTCGCCCGGGGCCAGATCGCGGACCAGGGTAAAGCCCAGCACATCCAGGGATACGCTTTCGGAGGCGATCATGTACTCGACGCCTTCGTCGGTGTGGCGCTGGCCGAACACGATCGGACGAATGCCATGCGGATCGCGGAAACCAACAATCCCGTAGCCGGTGATCATGGCCACGACCGCGTAGCCACCGACGCAGCGGTTGTGCACG
Source organism: Pseudomonas sp. 25 R 14 (assembly GCF_900004755.1). Classification (NCBI taxonomy): domain Bacteria; kingdom Pseudomonadati; phylum Pseudomonadota; class Gammaproteobacteria; order Pseudomonadales; family Pseudomonadaceae; genus Pseudomonas; species Pseudomonas sp. 25 R 14. The sequence continues at coordinate 8,749 of NZ_CVTS01000022.1, forward strand.
TCAGTCACAGCGGCAAACACGTCTTCTTCGGTCGGCTGCAACTTGCCGCGCTGGGCCAGTTCGTGGGCAAACACGTTGAGCAGCACTTCCGAGTCGGAATTGGTGTTGACATGGCGCAGGTCAGATTCGTAAATCTCCTTGGCCAGTTGCTCAACATTGGTCAGGTTGCCGTTGTGCGCCAGGGTAATACCGTAAGGCGAGTTGACGTAAAACGGTTGAGCTTCGGCCGAAGTCGAGCTACCAGCCGTCGGATAACGCACATGACCAATGCCCATGTGCCCGACGAGGCGCTGCATGTGACGCTGATGGAACACGTCACGTACCAGGCCATTGTCCTTGCGCAGGAATAACCGGCCGTCGTGGCTGGTCACAATACCGGCAGCGTCCTGGCCGCGGTGCTGGAGGACGGTTAGCGCGTCATACAGCGCCTGATTGACGTTCGACTTACCGACGATACCGACGATGCCACACATGCGACGCAACCCCTACTTAATGAATCTTGACTGAACCCTGCTTACTGCGGCGCGTTGCCCGGCAAGAGGTGTTCCTTGAACGGAAGATCAGCGGGTACGCTGATTCCGCTGGCCAGCCACTGACTGCTCCACCCCAATATGAGGTTCTTGGACCAATCTGCAACCAATAGAAATTTTGGCACGAGACTCGACTCCTGCCACCATGCATCCTGCTGTACCGGGCCCAGGCTCAACAGCCCGACCGCAATGACCACCAGCAACGCGCCACGCGCGGCACCAAAGGCCATGCCGAGAAATCGATCGGTCCCGGAGAGGCCGGTGACACGTATCAATTCGCCGATAAGATAATTGACCATTGCTCCCACCAGCAGCGTGGCGATGAACATGATGGCGCAGCCCGCGATGACACGAGCCGAAGGTGTTTCGATGTAGCCGGCCAGGTAAACGGCCAGGGATCCGCCGAACATCCAGGCGACGACTCCTGCAACGATCCAGGTCAGCAGCGACAATGCTTCTTTGACGAAGCCGCGGCTTAGACTGATCAATGCGGAGATGGCGATGATGGCTACGATCGCCCAATCAACCCAGGTAAATGGCACAGTGCAGCCTACAGACGGATAAGGCGGCGCATTTTAGCAGAGCGCCGGGCTATCGGTAAGCGGTGATTGGCGGTCCATTGCAAATCAATAGGTTGTGGCAGGCTGCGGCCATCTCAAGACAGGCAAAAACCAATGTGGGAGCGGGCTTGCCCGCTCCCACACAAGCCTGCACACACATTTTGAGGTATTGCCAGAATCAGCCACGTTCTGGCTGGAAGCGCACCACAAACCCCTTCAGATTCTGCTGGCGCCCCAACAGGTCACGCAGGCGATCCGCCTCGGCGCGTTCGATCAGCGGCCCGACAAACACCCGGTTCTTGCCATCGGCAGTACGGATATAGGCGTTATAACCTTGGCTACGCAGGGTTTTCTGCAAAGCTTCGGCACTCTCGCGATTGGACAGGCTGGCAAGCTGCACCGACCAACTGATCGGCAGGCCATTGGGATCAATACGGCTTTGGCCGACATCCGGTTTGCCTGGCGCAGCAGGCTGCGGCGCGACAGGTTTTGGTGCCGGGGCAGGCGCCGCAGGCTTGGCAGCCACGACTGGCGCAGGCTTCACCACGGGAACGCTGGGCTGAATCGGCGCCGTGGGCGCCTGCTGCTGGGCAATCTCAGCGTCAGTCAGCACCGGTTCCTCCTCGGGCAACGCCTGCGGCTCAGGCACCACCACCGGCTCGACCTGAACCTGCGGTATCACCGGGGCCTGGGGTGCAGCCGGGGCCTCAACCGTGACCTGGCGCTGCTCGTCCTGGCGAGAAAACAGCATCGGCAGGAAAATCACCGCCAATGCCACCAGCACCAGGGCTCCGACCATTCGCTGCTTGTATGCGCTATCCAGTAATGCCATGTGCAGCTTCCTCCGTGGAGCGCCGGGCCAACCATTCAAGCGCCTCGGCAACACAATAAAATGATCCGAACAACAGAATCTCGTCCTCGGCCGTTGCCACCGCGCATTGAGCCTCCAACGCAGCGCTCACGCTTGCATGGGACGTCACCGTCGCCCCAAGGTTCTGCAACACCACCTGCACCTCATCAGCCGTGCGGGTGCGCGGCGTATCCAACGGGGCGACCGCCCAGGACTGCACATTACCCAACAGCGGTGCGACCACACCGTCCAGATCCTTGTCCGACAGCAGGCCGAACACCGCCAGGCGCCGACCCGCTGGCGCTTGACGCACCAAACGACGCGCCAGGTACTGCGCAGCATGCGGGTTATGCCCGACATCCAGCAACAGATTCAAGCGCTTGCCTTGCCATTCGAACGAACGACGATCGAGGCGCCCAACCACTTGGGTACGCTGCAAGGTATCGGCAATCTGCCCGGCATTCCACGGCAGATCCAACAACAGGTATGCCTGCAGGGCGAGTGCAGCGTTTTCCATGGGCAGGTTCAGCAGCGGCAGGCCGTGCAGCTCGACACCCTGGCCCCGCGCGTCGACACCGCGCCACGACCATTGATCGTCAGCCACTTCCAGGGAGAAGTCCCGGCCCCGCAGGAAAAACGGGCAATCCAGTTCGCGCACCTTGTCCAGCAAGGTCTGTGGCGGATCCAGGTCGCCGCACAACGCCGGCTTGCCCTGGCGGAAGATCCCGGCCTTTTCATAGGCCACGGATTCGCGGGTATCGCCCAGGTAATCAACGTGATCCACGCCAATGCTGGTGACCAACGCAAGATCGGCATCCACCACATTGACCGTGTCCAGGCGCCCGCCCAGGCCGACTTCCAGCACCACCGCATCCAGCTGTTCACGCTCGAACAGCCAGAACGCGGCCAGGGTGCCCATCTCGAAATAGGTCAGGGACGTTTCACCACGCCCGGCATCCAGCGCCGCAAAGGCTTCACACAACTGCTCATCGGTGGCTTCGACACCGTTGAGTTGCACGCGCTCGTTGTAACGCAGCAAGTGTGGCGAGCTGTAGACGCCAACCTTCAAGCCCTGGGCCTGCAGCAACGCGGCGACAAAGGCGCAGGTAGAACCCTTGCCGTTGGTGCCGGTGACCGTGATCACCCGCGGCGCAGGTCGACCCAACCCAAGGCGGGCCGCTACCTGTTGCGAGCGCTCCAGGCCCATGTCGATGGCTGACGGATGCAACTGCTCAAGGTAGGCGAGCCATTCGCCCAGGGTTCGTTGGGTCATAGGTTTGCAGGCACCGGTGGCACCACGATTGGCTCGACAGGTGCGGCAACGTACTCAGGCGTCGGCAGGTCCATCATCTGTGCCAGCAGGTTGCCCAGGCGCGGACGCAGCTCGGAACGGGCGATGATCATGTCGATGGCGCCGTGCTCCAGCAGGAACTCGCTGCGCTGGAAGCCTTCCGGCAGTTTTTCACGCACGGTCTGCTCGATCACGCGCGGGCCGGCAAAACCGATCAGCGCCTTGGGCTCGGCAACAATCACGTCGCCCAGCATCGCCAGGCTGGCGGAAACGCCGCCGTAGACCGGATCGGTCAGCACGGAGATGAACGGGATACCTTCTTCACGCAGACGCGCCAATACCGCAGAGGTCTTGGCCATTTGCATCAGCGAGATCAACGCTTCCTGCATCCGCGCACCACCGGAGGCGGCGAAGCAGATCATCGGGCAACGGTTTTCCAGGGCGTAGTTGGCGGCACGTACAAAACGCTCACCGACAATGGCACCCATGGAGCCACCCATGAAGGAAAACTCAAACGCGGACACCACCACCGGCATGCCCAACAGCTTGCCGCTGATGGAGATCAGCGCGTCTTTTTCACCGGTCTGCTTTTGCGCAGCAGTCAGGCGGTCCTTGTACTTCTTGCCGTCGCGGAACTTGAGACGGTCCACCGGTTCCAGGTCAGCACCCAGTTCGGCACGGCCATCGGCGTCGAGGAAAATGTCGATACGGGCGCGGGCGCCGATACGCATGTGATGGTTGCACTTGGGGCAAACGTCCAGGGTCTTTTCCAGCTCCGGGCGGTACAACACCGCGTCGCAGGATGGGCACTTGTGCCACAGACCTTCAGGGACCGAGCTTTTTTTCACCTCGGAACGCATGATCGAGGGGATCAGTTTGTCTACTAACCAGTTGCTCATGCTTTCTTTCTCCAGTACCGGTGGCTTGAACACAGCCCCGCGTATGCCCTTGAGCTAAATTCATTGATGTGGCGATGACACCTGCAGGACGGGGTCAGACGTTCGACCAGCCATTTCCTGCACCTGCCCTCAGCCTTCCAGACAACCCGCCAGTGCGTGGCTGCCACTTCATTGGCGCCGCCCGAGGGCAACGCCGGCCTGTTTTACACAGTGGTAGTTACTGACGGCGGCAGACTGCCAGCCGTCACATCGCGCCACTGCTGCTGCGCACGGCTTGCATGAATGCGCGAATCTTGCCTGAATCCTTGATGCCCTTGCCCTGCTCCACCCCGCCGCTGACGTCCACTGCATAGGGACGCACCTGGGCAATGGCCTGGGCCACATTGTCGGCAGACAAGCCACCCGCCAGGATGATCGGCTTGCTCAAGCCCTGGGGAATCAGCGACCAGTCAAAGGCCTCGCCCGTCCCGCCAGGAATGCCCTCGACATAAGCATCGAGCAAAATCCCGCTGGCCCCGGCGTAGGCGGCGCAACTGGCGGCGATATCGTCACCCGCCTTGACCCGCAACGCCTTGATATACGGGCGATGGTAGCCAGCGCACTCCTCCGGCGATTCGTCGCCATGGAACTGCAACAGGTCCAGCGGCACGGCATCCAGGGTTTCGTTGAGCTCACAGGCGCTGGCGTTGACGAACAGCCCCACGGTGGTCACGAATGGCGGCAAACCGGCAATGATCGCCCGGGCCTGCTGCACCGTCACCGCCCGCGGGCTTTTGGCATAAAACACAAAACCGATGGCGTCAGCCCCCGCCTCGACTGCCGCCAGCGCGTCTTCCATGCGGGTAATCCCGCAAATCTTGCTGCGAACGCCTGACATATCGTCGAAACCTCAGGGGGCTGTCCAGGAAAGTCCCGGATGGTAACAAATGCTTTTCCGGGCGTCAGCCGCCAAGTTCAGTGAAACCTGTGAGGAAGTGTGGCCCGATGAAACGCTGCGGCAGCTCGAACTCATCGCGGTACTCCACATCCACCAGATACAGGCCGAACGGGTGTGCCGTCACCCCGCCAGTACGCCGAACCCGGCTCTCCAGCACCTCCCTGGCCCACTCCACCGGGCGCTCGCCAGTGCCAATGGTCATCAACACCCCGGCGATATTGCGCACCATATGGTGCAGGAACGCACCGGCGCGGATATCCAGGACAATCATCTTGCCGTGACGTGTCACGCGCAGGTGATGGACTTCCTTGATCGGCGACTTGGCCTGACACTGGCCGGCCCGGAATGCACTGAAATCGTGGATCCCCACCAGATGCTGGGCCGCTTCGGCCATGCGTTCGGCGTCCAACGGGCGATGGTTCCAGGTGATTTCTTCGTTCAAGTGCGCCGGACGGATCTGATCGTTGTAGATCACATAACGGTAACGTCGGGCGATGGCCTTGAACCGTGCATGGAAGTGCGCCGGCATGACCTTGGCCCAACTGACGCTGACATCGTGGGGCAGATTGATATTGGCGCCCATGACCCATGCCTTCAGCGAACGCTCGGCCTGGGTGTCAAAATGCACCACTTGCCCACAGGCATGCACGCCCGCGTCGGTGCGCCCGGCACACATCAATGAAACCGGGGAGTCGGCGACCTTCGACAGGGCCTTCTCCAGGGTTTCCTGCACGGTCGGCACGCCAGAGGCCTGGCGCTGCCAGCCGCGATAGCGCGAGCCTTTGTATTCCACGCCCAGGGCGATTCTGAAAAAGCCGGCGGCCGCCATTTCGGCGGCCGCGTTATCTATATTTGCCAAGAGCTGAGAGCCTGATGAGTTGCGCAAAGGCAGCCATTATATATGGCTTGAAGCTTTTTGTAGGCGCGAGCTTGCTCGCGAAAAACTCAAGAGCGCCGCGATCATCCAGGATGGGCGCGTTATCGTTGACGACCTTCGCGAGCAAGCTCGCTCCTACAGGGGTTGCGCGATGGCTTTAGGCTAGGTTGCTGAGCATTTCCTTGGCTTCACCCCGTTGCTTTTCATCACCTTCGGTGAGGACTTCGGAAAGGATGTCGCGCGCGCCATCCGCATCGCCCATGTCGATATAGGCCTGGGCCAGGTCGAGCTTGGTGGCGACTTCATCGGTGCCCGACAGGAAGTCGAACTCCGGCTCATCGTCGCCCTTGGCGGCATCTTCTGCGGTGAAGCTCGGCTCGATCGACGGGCTTTCCAGGCTCTGCGACAGACGTTCCAGCTCGGCGTTGACATCGTCGAGCTCCGAGGCGAAGGCGTCCGGCTTGTCCGCTGGCGCGGGCTCGTCAGCCAGGGACAGGTCGAAGTCTTCCGGCAAGTCAAAATCGTCCAGCGCGGCCGGCGTCAAGATAGGTGGCTCGACCGGCGGCAGGTCCTTCATCTGCTCTTCCAGGCCAGAGAGGAAATCGTCGTCGGACTGCGAGGCAGGCGCATCCAACTGCAAGTCGAGGTCAAAATCCGCTAGATCGTCCTCGCTGGCCTTGGTTTCGGTCTGTTGCTGCAACACCGACTCGAAGCTCAGGTCATCGACCTCGGGCGCGACCACTGCCGGTGACGCGGCTTCCAGATCATCCAGACTCAGGTCGAAGTCGGTGTCGAACGTATCGGTTTGAGGCGCGGCGGCAGGCGCCGGCTCTTCCTGGAGCAGATCCTTGACGTACTGTGCGTCCAGCGCAGCAGCGGCGACCGCCGCACTGACGCCCGCAGCCAGCACGGCCATGGCCGGGTAGCGATTTTTCAACAACTCGACCTGGGCATGGTTCTCGCCATTGGCAACCAGTTGGCGCTCCTGGCTCACGAAACCATCCTTGTCGCCCTGCTGGCCGTAGACTTCCAGCAGTTTGAGGCGCAGATCGCTGCGCTTGGGCTCCAGCTTGATCGCTTCCTCCAGCACCGCAGCCGCCTGGTTCAAGTGGCCACGATCCAGATGGGATTGGGCCTGGGCCAGGGCGTCGGCGGAGCCGGGCTCAATGATCGGCTTGCTTGGAGGTGCCATGCTGGTCGCAGGTGCAACCACAGGGGCCACGGCAACTGGAGCTGGAGCTGGAGCTGGAGCCAGCGTGACGTTTGCCGCCGGGACTTCAAGGCCTTCGAAACTGTCCGACGGCATGTCCTGCTCAAGGTTCGAGGAGAACTCTGGCTCCTCGGCCAGCGCCCGCGCCATGCGCAGGTGTTTCTCTTCTTCCAGGCGCGCATTGCGATGACGCGCCCACAGCAGCAGGAGCAGCAGCACCAACAGGCCGGCGGCGCCACCGATCACCCCAAGGACGATAGGGTTGGTCAGCAGCTCATTGAATTTACCTTCGGTGCTGGCAGCTTCTGCCGGCTCTGCCGGTTTTTCCACTGGTGCAACCACAGGCGCTTCAGCTGCGGGCGCTGCAGGTGTAGCCGGTACCGCAGCCAGCTCGGCTGGCATGACCGCAGGCTGCGCCGGGGTGCCGCCTTCGGCTTGCAACTTGGCCAGTTGATTGTTCTTGAGTTCGATCAGCCGCTGCAGCTTGTCCAACTGACTTTGCAGGTCAGTCATGCGGCTTTTCAGCTCTTCGTTTTCGCGGCGGGTCGAGTCCAGGCTTTCCTGGGTCACCGCCAGCTTGTTGCTCAAAGCCTTGCTATCGCCTGCGGCGCCTTTGACACCGGCCTTGGCGGCCTCGGCCGAGACCAGGCTCAGGTTGTCCTTGGCGGCCGTCTGCGACGGCGCTGCGCCGGCCTGGGTGCGTTTGGTGGCGTCCAGTTGCTGGCGCCCCGCCGCCTGATTGGTGGCACCGCGACGGCCCTGACGCCAGGCCGCATTCTGCGCAGTCACTTCGGCAATCGCCTGGGGTTGCGGCAGGCTGGTGCTCTGGACCGGATCTGGCAGGCGCAGCACCTGGCCAGTTTTCATGCGGTTGATATTACCGTCGACAAAGGCCCCCGGGTTCAACGCCTGGATCGCCAGCATGGTCTGCTGGATCGAGCCGCCATTGCGGTTTTTCGCAGCGATTTCCCATAGCGTGTCGCGAGAAGTCGTGGTGTGTTCAGCAGCCTTGCTGACGCTGGTGGCAGCAGGCGTGGCAAGACGCGGTGCCGGGGCACTGGCCTGCGGGGCCTTTTGCTCGAACTTGGCCGGGTCCAGCAATACGCTGTAGTCACGCATCAATCGGCCATTGGGCCATTGCACCTGCAACAGGAAGCGCACGTAGGAATCGGGCAACGGCTTGCTGGAAGTCACGCGAACCACACTGCGACCACTGCTGTTGAGCACTGGGGTAAAGGTCAGCTCATCAAGGAACGCCTGACGATCGACACCCGCATCCACAAAGGCCTGGGAAGACGCGAGGCTAGGCACGATATCGGAGGCTGTCAGCCCACCCACGTCGAGCAACTCGATCTCCACCGACAGCGGCTGGTTCAACTTCGACTTGAGGGTCATCTCCCCAAGTTGCAGGGCTTGCGCCATACCGGAGGACAGCGCCGAGGCGGCCGCTATTGCTAACACCAGTTTGCGAACTTGAACCATAGCCTCTTCCTTTGTTTGAACACTCCTCGGCCTGCGAGAAGGTTGGGTACCGCTGCCATTCGGCATCGCGAGCCGATAGGTCACCGACGCGCAACTTTTCCTGCATGGGGCCAAGCATAGCGCTTAGCTAGAATCAATCTACAAATTGCCGCCAAGTATCTTTTACACAAGGTGTTTTATCAACAACTGTGCCAGCTGCACCGCGTTAAGTGCAGCGCCTTTACGTACGTTATCTGACGTCAGCCACAAGTTTAGTTCCGCCGGGTCGTCAATACCGGCACGCACCCGGCCCACATAGACCACGTCCTGACCGACCGCATCCCCAACAGCTGTAGGGTAATCGCCCTCTTCCACCAGTTCGATGCCCGGTGCTGCCTCCAACACGCGATTGACTGCGCCAAGGTCCACAGCAGACGCCAGTTGCAGGGACACGCTCAGGCTATCGCCAAAAAACACTGGAGCTTGAACACATGTCGCGGAAATTTTCAGTAGCGGTAATTCAAGCAGTGTGCGCAACTCGTGGACCAGGCGCTTCTCCAGGTTGGTATGGCCCTGGGCATCGGGCGTGCCGACCTGGGCCAGCAGGTTGAACGCCATCTGCCGATCAAAGAACTTGGGCTCCAGGGGCCGCACATTCAGCAGCTCGGCGGTTTGCCGGGCCAACTCGCTGACGGCCTCACGGCCTTGGGCAGATACCGCCAGATTGGCGGTGACGCTGACACGCTGGATATCCAGCAGGCCGCGCAGCGGCGCAAGGACCACCGCCAGGTGAGTCGCGCAAGGACTTGGGCTGGCGAGCTGGAAGGGCTTTTTCAAGCCGTCCAGTACCTGGGCATTGGCTTCCGGCACCACCTGGGGTGCCTGTTCGGCCGATAGCGCGCCGGACAGGTCGATCAACGAGCAGCCGGCCGCAGTGGCGCGCGGGGCAAAACTCAAGGTGACCGCCGGGCCTGCGGCGAAAAACGCCAGTTGTACCTTGCTGAAATCAAACTCATCGACTTCCCGCACCCGCACATTCTTGCCGCGAAACGGCACCGAGGCACCGGCCGACTCGCTGCTGGCCAGCAGGTGCAGGGTGCCGACCGGGAAATCCAGCTCTTCGAGGATCTGCACCAGGGTTTCGCCAACCGTGCCGGTGGCGCCGATCACGGCGATATCAAAGGTCTGGGTCATGGGGGCTGCCTCGGGCATTGCGGGGGGAGCGGCACTTTACCGGGTGGTTGGGGGTGAGGCAATTAACCCAGGTTTTGTGGTGTGGCTGATGGCCCTTTCGCGAGCAAGCCCGCTCCCACATTTGATTGCATTCACACATCAAAATGTGGGCGGGCTTGCTCGCGAAAGGGCCCTAAAGAGCAATAAAAAACCCGCGCCTGTCACCAGAGCGCGGGGTTGTCCAACACCAAAAAGCGATCAACGCTCCAGCAGGATCCGCAACATCCGACGCAGCGGTTCGGCCGCGCCCCACAGCAGTTGGTCACCCACGGTGAAGGCGCCCAGGTACTGGGTGCCCATGTTCAGCTTGCGCAGACGCCCCACCGGTACATTCAGGGTGCCGGTGACCTTGGTCGGGCTCAGCTCCTGCATGCTGATATCGCGGTTGTTCGGCACCAGCTTGACCCAAGGGTTGTGCTGGCTGATCAGCCCTTCGATATCGGCGATCGGTACATCTTTGTTGAGCTTGATGGTCAGCGCCTGGCTGTGGCAGCGCATTGCGCCGATGCGCACGCAGATGCCGTCCACCGGGATCGGGCTCTTGAAGCGGCCAAGAATCTTGTTGGTCTCGGCCTGGGCCTTCCACTCTTCACGGCTCTGGCCGTTCGGCAGTTCCTTGTCGATCCATGGGATCAGGCTACCGGCCAATGGCACGCCGAAGTTCTCGGTCGGGTAGGCGTCGCTGCGCATGGCCTCGGCCACACGGCGGTCGATGTCGAGGATCGCGCTGGCCGGGTCGGCCAGTTGATCGGCGACAGCGGCGTGGGTTGCGCCCATCTGCTTGATCAACTCACGCATGTTCTGCGCGCCGGCACCGGAGGCCGCCTGATAGGTCATGGCGCTCATCCACTCCACCAGCCCGGCTTCGAACAGGCCGCCCAGGCCCATCAGCATCAGGCTGACGGTGCAGTTGCCACCGATGTAGTTCTTGGTACCGGCATCCAGTTGCTGGTCGATGACCTTGCGGTTGACCGGGTCGAGGACGATCACTGCGTCGTCCTGCATGCGCAGGCTGGACGCAGCGTCGATCCAGTAGCCCTGCCAGCCGGCTTCACGCAGCTTGGGGAAGACTTCGCTGGTGTAGTCGCCGCCCTGGCAGGTCAGAATGACGTCGAGGGTCTTGAGCTCTTCAATGTTGTAGGCGTCCTTGAGCGGGGCGATATCCTTGCCCACGGACGGCCCTTGGCCACCGACATTCGAAGTGGTGAAAAACACCGGCTCAATAAGATCGAAATCCTGCTCTTCCAGCATCCGCTGCATGAGCACGGAACCGACCATCCCGCGCCAACCGATCAGACCTACACGTTTCATCGCAACTACACCTTGTTAAAAAGTGGGCCGCCTTGCAGCAACAACTGCAAGCGGGCCCGAGAGATTACAGATTCCGCAGCGCGGCGACTACTGCGTCGCCCATTTCCTGCGTCCCGACCTTGGTGCAACCTTGCGACCAGATGTCGCCGGTACGCAGGCCCTGGTCCAGCACCAGGCTCACCGCCTTCTCGATCGCGTCCGCCGCCTCGCTCAGGTTGAAGCTGTAACGCAGCATCATCGAGACCGACAGGATGGTCGCCAGCGGGTTGGCAATGCCCTGGCCCGCGATATCCGGCGCCGAACCGTGGCACGGCTCGTACATGCCCTTGTTGTGGGTGTCCAGGGACGCCGACGGCAGCATGCCGATGGAACCGGTGAGCATCGAGGCCTGGTCGGACAGGATGTCGCCGAACAGGTTGTCGGTGACGATCACATCGAACTGTTTGGGTGCACGCACCAGCTGCATGGCGGCGTTGTCGACGTACATGTGGCTCAGTTCGACGTCCGGGTAATCCTTGGCCACTTCTTCGACGATCTCGCGCCACAGTTGGCTGGAGGCCAGCACGTTGGCCTTATCCACCGAGCAGACCTTTTTGCCGCGCACGCGGGCCATGTCGAAACCGACACGGGCGATACGGCGGATTTCGCTCTCGCTGTACGGCAGGGTGTCGTAGGCCTGGCGCTCGCCATTTTCCAACTCACGCACGCCACGTGGCGAGCCAAAGTAGATACCGCCGGTCAGCTCGCGCACGATCAGGATATCCAGGCCCGCCACCACTTCTGGCTTGAGGCTCGACGCATCGGCCAGTTGCGGGTAGAGGATCGCCGGACGCAGGTTGCCGAACAGGCCCAGTTGCGCGCGGATTTTCAGCAGGCCGCGTTCAGGGCGGATATCACGCTCGATCTTGTCCCATTTCGGCCCACCCACGGCGCCGAGCAGCACGGCATCGGCGGCACGGGCGCGGTCCAGGGTTTCGTCGGCCAGCGGTACGCCATGCTTGTCGATGGCGGCACCGCCGATCACGTCGTGGCTCAATTCAAAGCCCAGGCTGTACTTGGTGTTGGCCAATTCCAGGACCTTGACCGCTTCGGCCATGATTTCCGGACCAATACCGTCGCCAGGGAGAATCAGAATCTGCTTGCTCATGGGTTCCTCATTTCATCAAGCGGCCCGCCCACAGGCAGGTCGGGAAAATTATTAGCGTTCGGCCCAGACCACCAGCACGTCGGTGCTGAAGGTGCCGTCGGCTTGAATCTCGAAATAATCGCGGACTTCCTGGCCCATCGCCTTTTGCAGCTCAAGGATTGCTGCGCGCAATACCTCTGGCGTGCGCATGCGCTCGACCCACGAGGTGTATTCCAGGCGCAGGCGTTGGCGGCTGCTGTTGCGCACATGCAGGCCGGCTTCGCTGAGCTGGCGCATCCACTCACCGCAGGAATAATCGCGCACGTGGCTAGTGTCGCGCAGTACTTCGACGGTTTGCAGGTAAGTGTCCAACAGCGGGCTGCCCGGTGACAAGACATCGACGAACGCCGCCACGCCGCCCGGCTTGAGCACCCGGCGCACTTCGCGCAGGGCCAGGCCCAGGTCGCTCCAGTGGTGGGCCGAGTAGCGGCTGAACACGAAGTCGAACTCACCATCGGCGAACGGCAAGCGCTCGGCGGCGCCGTGGACGGTGCGGATGTTGTCCAGGCCACGGTCTATGGCAGCGGCGGCAACCACATCGAGCATCTGCTGCGACAGGTCGTAGGCCACCACGTCCTTGACCAGCGGCGCTACGTGGAAACTCACGTGACCGGCGCCACAGCCCAGGTCCAGCAGGCGTGCCGCGCCCTGCCCGGCCAGTTCGGCCTGCAGCAGTGCGAATTCGGTGCCTTGGGCGTGCACGGCACTGCTCAGGTAGGCCGAGGCCTGTTCACCGAATTGTTTTTGCACGACTTGGGTGTGGGCGGTGGTGGTCATGGCGGTGGTTTTCCTTGGGTTTTGTGGTGTTAGTACTGGCGCTATCGCAGGCAAGCCAGCTCCCACACTTGACCGTGTTCACAGATCAAAATGTGGGAGCGGGCTTGCCCGCGATGGGGCCCGCACGGCTTACCGCAAATCAGGCATCACGAAACAACCAAGGCTGGCTGGCCCGGTGCTTGGTTTCAAACGCCGCGATGGCATCGCCGTCCTGCAAGGTCAGGCCGATATCGTCCAAGCCGTTGATCAAGCAGTGTTTACGGAAAGCATCCACTTCAAAGTGATACACCTTGCCATCCGGGCGGGTCACGGTCTGTGCCGCGAGGTCGACGGTCAACTGGTAGCCGACATCGGCCTCCACCTGCTGAAACAACTCATCGACTTCTTCGTCGGTCAGGATGATCGGCAACAAGCCGTTCTTGAAGCTGTTGTTGAAGAAGATGTCGGCGTAGCTCGGCGCGATGATGCTGCGAAAGCCATATTCTTCCAGGGCCCACGGCGCATGTTCACGGCTGGAACCGCAACCGAAGTTTTCCCGGGCCAGCAAGACACTGGCGCCCTGGTAACGCTCGGCATTGAGCACGAAGTCTTTGTTCAGCGGGCGCTTGGAGTTGTCCTGATAGGCGTAGCCCACGTCCAGGTAGCGCCATTCGTCGAACAGGTTCGGGCCAAAACCGGTGCGCTTGATCGACTTCAAGAACTGCTTGGGGATGATCTGGTCGGTGTCCACGTTGGCACGATCCAACGGCGCGACAAGACCTGTGTGTTGGGTAAAAGCTCTCATCGGGTATTCCTCAGATCAATTCGCGAACGTCGATGAAACGACCGTTGACGGCAGCCGCAGCGGCCATGGCCGGGCTGACCAGGTGGGTACGGCCACCGGCGCCCTGACGCCCTTCGAAGTTACGGTTGGAGGTGGACGCGCAATGCTCACCGGACTCCAGGCGGTCCGGGTTCATCGCCAGGCACATGGAGCAGCCCGGCTCGCGCCATTCAAAACCGGCTTCGAGGAAGATCTTGTCCAGGCCCTCGGCTTCAGCCTGAGCCTTCACCAGGCCCGAACCTGGCACCACGATGGCTTGCTTGATAGTCGCGGCCACTTTGCGGCCCTTGGCGATGACTGCCGCAGCGCGCAGGTCTTCGATCCGTGAGTTGGTGCAGGAGCCGATAAACACGCGGTCCAACTGGATGTCGGTGATCGCCTGGTTGGCTTTCAAGCCCATGTACTTCAACGCGCGTTCGATGGAACCGCGCTTGACCAGGTCGGTTTCCTTGGCCGGGTCCGGCACGTTTTGATCAACGGCCAGGACCATTTCCGGCGAGGTGCCCCAGCTGACTTGCGGCTTGATCTGGGCGGCGTCGAGCTCGACCACGGTGTCGAACACCGCATCCGTGTCGGAGACCAGGTCTTTCCAGGCCTCCACGGCGGCATCCCAATCGGCGCCTTGCGGTGCAAACGGACGCCCCTTGACGTACTCCACGGTTTTTTCATCCGCCGCCACCATGCCCACACGGGCACCAGCTTCGATGGACATGTTGCAGATGGTCATGCGGCCTTCGATGGACAGGTCGCGAATGGCGCTGCCGGCGAATTCGATGGCATGGCCGTTGCCGCCAGCGGTGCCGATTTTGCCGATTACTGCGAGGACGATGTCCTTGGCGGTCACACCGAACGGCAAAGTGCCTTCGACCAGCACCAGCATGTTCTTCATTTTCTTGGCAACCAGGCACTGGGTGGCGAACACATGCTCCACCTCGGAAGTGCCAATACCGTGAGCCAGGGCGCCGAACGCGCCGTGGGTCGAGGTATGGGAGTCGCCGCAGACCACGGTCATGCCCGGCAAGGTCGCGCCCTGCTCCGGACCGATCACGTGGACGATGCCCTGGCGCACGTCATTCATCTTGAATTCGGTAATGCCGTACTCGTCGCAATAGTCGTCGAGGGTCTGCACCTGAAGGCGCGACACGGTGTCGACGATCGCATCAATACCGCCCTTGCGCTCCGGCGTGGTCGGCACGTTGTGGTCCGGGGTGGCGATGATCGAGTCGACGCGCCAAGGCTTGCGCCCGGCCAGTCGCAGGCCTTCGAACGCTTGAGGCGAGGTCACTTCATGGATGATGTGACGGTCGATGTAGATCAGCGACGACCCATCATCGCGCCGTTTCACTTCATGGGAATCCCAGAGTTTGTCGTAAAGCGTTTTGCCGGCCATCAGTCGGTCCTCATCAGCGTCTTTCTATGCCCTGGGCGTTGAACGATTCAATAACCCTTTGGCTTGTGAGGCTGATGCTATGGCGTTACATTAAATAACTCAAATTCATATTTTTCATGCTTTGGATAACCTACTGGAATACCACCATGGACCTGGCCAACCTCAATGCTTTTATTGCCATCGCCGAGACCGGCAGCTTCTCCGGTGCTGGCGAACGGCTACACCTGACGCAACCGGCAATCAGCAAGCGTATTGCGGGGCTGGAGCAGCAATTGAAGGTGCGCCTGTTCGACCGGCTGGGCCGTGAAGTCGGCCTGACCGAGGCCGGGCGCGCCCTGTTGCCCCGCGCCTATCAGATCCTCAATGTGCTGGACGACACCCGTCGCGCCCTGACCAACCTGACCGGCGAAGTCAGCGGGCGGCTCACTCTAGCCACCAGCCATCACATCGGCCTGCACCGCCTGCCGCCGGTATTGCGCACGTTTACCCGGGAATACCCAAACGTAGCCCTGGATATTCAGTTCCTGGATTCGGAAGTCGCCTACGAGGAAATCCTCCATGGCCGTGCCGAAGTGGCCGTCATCACCCTGGCGCCGGAGCCGCACACCCTGGTGCGGGCCACGCCGGTGTGGGATGACCCTCTGGATTTCGTAGTGGCACCCGAACATAGCCTGGCCAATAACGGCACAGTCAGCCTGGCCGACATCGCCCTGCATCCGGCGGTATTCCCTGGCGGCAATACTTTTACCCACCATATCGTGCACCGCCTGTTCGAAGCCCAGGGCCTGACGCCGAACATCGCCATGAGCACCAACTACCTGGAAACCATCAAGATGATGGTGTCCATCGGCCTGGCCTGGAGCGTGCTGCCGCGCACTATGCTTGATGATCAAGTGGCCAGCATCGCTTTACCGGGCATACAGCTCAGTCGCCAGCTAGGCTATATCGTGCACACCGAAAGGACACTGTCGAACGCTGCGCGGGCTTTCATGAGCCTGTTGGATGCACAGGTCGATCTGGCAGGGATGCCGGCATGAGGCCGTGCGGCCTGTAGATCCTGCTCCCCCGCCGAATGCCCATCGAGCCAAGGCCCCTTGATAATGCCCAACCCCGTCGATCCCTTTCCGCCGCTGCCACGCATCCACGCCCTGGATCCCCAGCAGGCGGAGCAAAACTGGGAAAATGCCCCGCAACTGTTGGCGGCGCTCAATGCCGCACGGCTGGGCGCCTGGAGCTGGGACATCGACAGTGGGCGGATCAGTTGGTCGCGGGGCACCCAGGCGCTGTTCGGTTTCGATCCACGCCAGCCGCTGCCCAAGGACCTGGACTACCTTGAGCTGTTGGCCGCCGAGGACCGTGGCCGTGTGATACGGGCATTTCACGCCGTCCTGGCGGGAGCCCCCTTCGAGCAAGCCATGCATCACCGCATCCAGTGGCCGGATGGCAGCCTGCACTGGCTGGAAATCAACGGCAGCCTGTTGCCGGACGCATCCGGGCGCCGCCGCATGATCGGGGTGATTCGCGAAACCACCCAACAGCGCGAGCGCGAACATGCCCTCGGTCACTCGGAAAAACGCTTCGCCACACTGTTTCACCTGTGCCCGAACATGGTCCTGCTGACTCGCCAGGAGGACGGCCTGATCAGTGAGGCCAACGAGTATTTTGAAAGTCTGTTCGGCTGGCCGGTGGCCGATGCCATTGGTCGCACCACCCTGGACCTGGGGCTGTGGGTGCATCCGGAGCAACGGGCCTTGCTGGTCAAGGCGACCCAGCGCAAGGGCGAACCCATCACCATGGAAGTGCAGTTTCGCGCCAGCAACGGGCAAATCCATGACGGTACCCTGAGCGCGCAAAAAGTCGAACTCGACGGCCAGGCCTACCTGATCAGTACCTTCCTCGACACCACTGAGCGCAAGAATGCCGAGCAGGCCCTCAAGGACAGCCAGGAACGCCTGGACCTGGCCCTGGACTCGGCCCAGTTGGGCACCTGGGACTGGCACATCCCCAGCGGCATGCTCTATGGCTCAGCCCGGGCGGCACAGTTGCACGGCCTGGAGCCGCACCCGTTCCATGAGTCCTTCGATGCCTTTTTTGAAGGTATGCCCGATGAAGAGCGCGCCAGCATGCGCGACGCCTATCGCACCCTGCGTGAAGGCCCGGCCGGCAATTACCAACTGACGTACCGCGTGCAACTGGAAGATGGCAGCTCGCGCTACCTGGAAAGCCGCGCCCGCCTCTACCGTGACGAGCAGGGCGCACCGGTGCGCATGGCGGGCACCTTGCTCGACATCACCGACCAGGTGGAACGCGAACAGCGCCTGAGCGCCTCTGAAGAGAAGTTCGCCAGTCTGTTCCTCGCCAGCCCCGACCCGATCTGCGTCACGAGCCTTTCCAGCGGCGAATTCATTGAAATCAACCCCAGTTTTACCCAGACCTTTGGCTGGACCGCCGCCGAAGCCATCAACCACACCGCCGAGCAAATCGACCTGTGGGATGAACCCACCCAGCGCCTGCAACGCATCGAGCAGGTGATCCGCGAACAAGCACTGAACAATGTGGCGATCATCGTCCACCACAAAAATGGCCAGCGCCTGACCTGCATGATTTCCAGCCGGCTGATCAAGGTCGACAACCAGCCCTGTGTGGTCACCACCCTGCGCGATATTACCCAGCAACAGCGTTCCGAGGCAGCGCTCAAGGCCAGCGAGGAGAAATTCGCCAAGGCCTTCCACTCAAGCCCCGACGCGGTGTCCATTACCGAGCGCGATACCGGGCGTTACGTGGAGGTCAATGACGGCTTTTGTCGCTTGACCGGCTACCGCGCCGAAGAGGCCATTGGCCTGACGTTGTACCAGATCGGCATCTGGGCCGATGAAAACCAGCGTGCCGCGCTGCTGGCCGAATTGCAGATCAAGGGCCGCATCCATCACCTGGACATGCTCTGGCACAACAAACGCGGCGAGTTGCTGGCAGTGGAAGTGTCGGTGGAACCCATTACCCTCAATGAAATGCCGTGCCTGCTGCTGACCGCGCGGGATGTCAGCCTGCTGAAAAGTGCCCAGGCGCAGATCCGTCACCTGGCGTATCACGATCCACTGACCAACCTGCCCAACCGCGCATTGCTGATGGACCGCCTGAGCCAGCAGATCGCCCTGCTCAAACGCCACAGCCTGCGCGGTGCCCTGTTGTTCCTCGACCTGGACCACTTCAAGCACATCAACGACTCCCTCGGGCACCCGGTGGGCGATACCGTGCTGAAAATCGTCACCGCACGCCTGGAAGCCAGCGTGCGTATGGAGGACACCGTCGCACGCCTGGGCGGCGATGAGTTCGTGGTGCTGCTCAGCGGCCTGGAAGGTTCGCGGGTGGAGGTCAGCAAACAGGTGCAACTGCTGTCCGATACCCTGCGCGAATTGCTGTCCGAACCGATGTTTCTCGATGGCCATCGCTTGCAGGTCACTCCGAGCATCGGCGTGGCGTTGATTCCCGATCATGGCTCGACGCCGGCGGACTTGCTCAAGCGCGCAGATATAGCCCTGTATCGGGCCAAGGATTCGGGGCGCAACACCACGCAGATGTTTCATAACAGCATGCAACGCACGGCCAGCGAACGCTTGCGCATGGAGACGGACCTGCGCCTGGCGTTGTCGCGGGGCGAGTTCAGCGTGCATTACCAGCCCCAGGTCGATGCCCGGGGCAATCGCATTGTCGGCGCCGAGGCACTGGTGCGTTGGCAGCACCCACAACTGGGCGCCCAATCACCGGCAGAGTTCATCAAGGTCCTGGAAGACAGTGGGTTGATTCTCGAAGTCGGTACCTGGATCCTCGACGAAGCCTGCGGCGCGTTTGCCCGGCTGATCGCCGAAGGCCTGGTGCCGCCGCAGGGCTTTAGCCTATGCGTCAATATCAGCCCCCGGCAGTTTCGCCAGAACGACTTTGTCGAACGGGTCGAGCGCAGCCTGAAGCAGCACCAGTTGCCGTTCACCCTGCTGAAACTGGAAATCACCGAAGGCATCGTGATCCAGAACCTGGAAGACACGATCAGCAAAATGCGCCGCCTGAAAAAACTCGGGGTCAGCTTTGCCATGGACGATTTCGGCACCGGTTACTCGTCATTGACTTACCTCAAGCGCCTGCCGGTAGATGCCTTGAAGATCGATCAGTCATTTGTGCGGGACGCCACCCACGACCCGAACGACGCGGAGATCATCCGCGCTATCGTGGCCATGGCGCGCAGCCTCAACCTTGAGGTGATTGCCGAAGGCGTGGAAACATCCGAGCAATTGGCGTTCCTGCAAGGGTTGGGTTGCCATCTGTATCAAGGTTACTTTCACAGCCGACCATTACCCCTGGAGGCGTTTATGCAGCTATTGAGGTCAAGGACGCAAACGTGAAGATCGCCGGATAATCCTCGGCCCTGGCACCCAGCATCACACCAATTTCAACGCTCGCTGGAAGTAACCCTGCCAGTCCAGCGGGGCCAGGCTGCACTTTTGCCCATACACGTCCAACATCCCGTCAATGACCACCACTGAGTGCCGGGAGTTGGCCAGAGTACCAATGGCTCCCCCTAGCAACTCCTTAATCGTACTTTCGCGGACATAGGCAGACAGTCCAAGTCTGCGCAGCGCCGACCCCGGATATTCACCGTCGTTCAGCGTTTCCATGGCGACCTCATAACTCTGGTTCCCACGTCCATCGTTGTTCTCTAGCTGTGCCCGCTTGGCACTCACGGCGTACAAGAAGTTGGCATCCTCCAGCAGCGCCTGATCAGAGCCCTTGAAGTTGGAAGCCAGCCGGGCTTTTTTCAACTCGTCGTGAGTCACATTCAATTTGAAAGAATCTCTCATAACGACTTCATAACCGTCAGCGGTGGCGGAAATTTTCTTATAGATACTTTCCGGACTTTGCCCAAATCTCACCATCGCCGCCTTGATCGCCGATACGGTGACACAGTTGCCTTCTACGCCCTGGTAAAAGCCGCCCCATATATCCGCAGGCCTGACACCCAGCGGCACACTTGATAAATGCAGAATATTTTTATCGAGCGCCCCAGGCACTGCATCAGATATTTTCTTATCATTGAACAACATATAACCGTAACGTTTATCAACGCTCTTTTTTTCACCATAACTGTGCTGGGCATTATCCATAACAAAAGCCGAGCCAAAATTATGCGTCTCCACGACCCCCAGCGCACCACTAGCGGCCATATCAGTTGCAGGCACAAATTGGGCAAGGCCCATCACCCCCATGCCCCGCAGGCAATTTTGCGTCGTCTCACCTTCAAGCGTCTTCAACAAGACTTTTTCGAAACTGCCCTGTTCCCCTAAAATTTGTTTGCGCTTGGTAAAAACTGCGAGCACAAAGTTGGCATCCATTATGGCCGAAGTGTCATTACCGGAAAATCGCGAAGCCTTTGCAACCTGCTTTAACTCCTCATGAGACACATGAACCTTGAATTCATCCTTCATCGTAATGTCATACCCATCCCCCGATGCTTTGACCTCATCGAACATGCCGTGTGGACTTTGACCAAATGTCATCATCATCAACTTGATAACCGCGGCATGCGTACTATTGTCAAAACACTCACCAAATCCACGCCGGGTCGCTGTAAATGCATTCAGGATATCCGTGGGTTTCTCGCCACGTGTCGTTACGAGGGCGTCTGGAGAAAAACTATTGGTTGGTTCATGACTCGACCTGTAACCTTCAAAAAGTGACCGATAACGCATATCCACATTCATGACAACACCTCGACTATTAAAATATTAAAAAACACGCCAACAAAGGCATCATTTAAAAAATGACGACCCACCGACATTAAAAACCGACAAACACAGCGAGCAAAAAACCTGCGCAGGATAACAATACACACTTTTATAGTTATACCTTACAAACTTATACCAACCATCAAAGATACAAATAAACCTCAATCAACCAATCAACGCCACTGCATCCCCATACCTTGGCGCTTTTCCTTTACTCCCCCACAACTCCTCTTTTCCATCAATTATCGCAACGGAATGACGAGCCCGATTAACCATACCTACTTGCCCATTTGCCAACGTACTGACAGGGACCTTTTTCATGTGCTTTTTCAACCCCAGACGTAGAAATCCCTCTCCGGCCCCCCACTCATCCTCACCATTATTGAGAGTCTGTATTGCCGCACTAAAACTTCTAGCCGCCTTGCCATCGTTATTTTCAATCTGTGCGCGTTTGCAACTGACGGCAAATAGGAATTGAGCATCCTTGAGCATCCCTCTATCTCTTCCAACAAACCGCGCGCCTGCTGACGCCTGCGCCAACTCCGGCTTGGTCAACGTCAAGTTAAAGCCATCTCGCATCGTGACGTCATACCCGCGCGCAGTCTCACTGACACTTTTATAAATATCGGTAGGGCTTTGCCCAAATTTATGCATTGCGGCCTTGATCGCCGAGACGGTCACACAATTCCCATCAGGCCCCTGTCGAAAGCCACCCCAGATATCGTCAGCCTTTGCACCATTGCGCTTGTTCGACAACTCAGAAATATGCGCTGGACTCGTCTCTGGCTTGGGTACCACCGGCGTAGGATTGACCTTAGGACTAACAGAATCAGGTACAACATCCACAGTGACTGGCTTGTTCTCTTTCCACCCAGCTAATAGGGTCGAAATCTGACTTAAAAAAGATTTGAGCATTGCAACAATGTTATTAACATCCGCATCCTGATTCTTTATCGAGTTATTCACCTCAGCCAAGTTATTATTTACAGAGGGATTACAGGGCAATCCATTTACACCTGCCGCGCGTATCAAGGGGAGCTCAGCTATTTGGCCAAAAACCATCCCATACCCTGCTGAACAATCACACATGACGTTAGAAGCTCTATTAACGCTTAAAACAGACATAATTTTCTCCCACACAAATGGCCTCTCCGACCGGCAACTGGCCGGAGAAGCAACTGATTGAATTTAATCTCTTAAGTTGACGTTTACGAAATCGAGAGAAGGACTATCGACGGCGATAAAAATTCCGAGTCCAACTCATCTCACCAGGACCACACTCAGGACCGGGAGAAGTCAAATCGGTATCCGGCACGGGCTTATCGGGTACCACACCCGGGACAAGCGGAGGAACTACATCAGGCTTAACTTGAGCGTCGGTACCAGGTACCACCGCAGGCTTGGACTCCAAACTCGGCCTCACTCGTCCTTCTGTCCCAGGCACCACCGCAGGCTTGGGCTGCGTATCAGACATCACACTTACATCACCCCCTGGAACCGCTGGCCGAAGGGGCGCAGGACAGTGGCAATTGTTCACATGGACATCAACATTCACCCGAACAGCAGTGTCAGACAACACGTTCAAATCCTTGCCCGGAACCCTTGGCAGAATCCTGATCTCCGGTATCACCACCGGTTGCTTGCCAGGCTCAATCTGCACCTTGGCGTCTTGGCCCGGGACCACAGGTTTGCCTTCGGCGTCCGGTTTCTTCTCGGGTTGCTTGTCTGCCTCAACCTGCACCTTGGCGTCCTTGCCCGGGAGCGCTGGCTTGCTTTCGGCGTCCGGTTTCTTCTCGGGTTGCTTGTCTGGCGCAACCTGCACCTTGGCGTCCTGGCCCGGGATCGCTGGCTTGCTTTCGGCGTCCGGTTTCTTCTCGGGTTGCTTGTCCGCTTCAACCTGCACCTTGGCGTCCTTGCCCGGGATCGCTGGCTTGCCTTCGGCGTCCAGTTTCTTCTCGGATTGCTTGTCTGCCTCAACCTGCACCTTGGCGTCCTTGCCCGGGATCGCTGGCTTGCTTTCGGCGTCCGGTTTCTTCTCGGGTTGCTTGTCCGCTTCAACCTGCACCTTGGCGTCCTTGCCCCCAATCACCGGGTTGCTCCCTGGTAGCGGCCTGGTCTCAGAAGGCTTATCAGCAGCGGGCTGGGCGTCAGGCGATTTTGTTTTGCCAGACAAAACATCTCGCATGGCCTTGAATAGAAGCTCAAACATATCAAGCAATTTTGAAAGAGCATCCGTACCAACGGTTGCGCTGTCCCGCCCGACCTCAACATTCCGGATTTGCTCGGGAAAAACTTTCGGGTTATGGCCAAGTAACTTACTCGCATCACTACCACCAAGTGGAGTAGGCATCGGTGCAGGCAGATCAACTTGACGATTACCGAGATTAACGCTCGGAGGATTATTAACAGATAGATAAGACATTAGTCATTCCTCTTCTCAGAACAGCACCAGGGTATTCAAATACCCAGAACGAACACTATTTACTTACGACCTGAAGCGGCAGCAACCGAATCAAAGTCACTGGTTTCGTGGGGCAAAAAGCGTTCGAGTTCCAGAAATCGTCAAAAACATAAGGACACCAATAGAAAACTTCGGATTTTTACCTATGGACTTCTACAGAACACCGGTTCTCCAGGCCTTTCCTTGAAAGAAATAACGTCACACCCATTAATAAACTGCCTTAATGAAAAAAAACGTCATCATTGCTTGCCCCCTTGCGACACGCCTCATGATATCTCCCGCGCAAACAATACAGTTGTTACTCCCGGAAAAACCTAAAAACAAAACCTCCTCTACAACATCCAATTCTGCATAAAAACAAAAACAAGTTACACATACCTGCTAGTACAAAAAAATAAAACACCACGCCTCAACTAGTCATAACTATCACTGCCACCCGTTAAACCACCTACGTTTCCCTCAGTGCCTTAAACAAAAAAAGGGCGCCAGAGGCGCCCTTTTTCAAAGTGATGACAATTTTAAAAACATGCACTCAGTGTTGCAGAGCCGGCTTCTGCACCCCATTGATCGGGATGCGTTTGGCTTTCGCTTCTTCCGGCACAACTCGCAATAGATCGACACTCAGTAACCCGTTATTCAGGTCAGCGGCCTTGATCTCAATATGGTCCGCCAGGCGGAACGACAATTTGAAAGCCCGCTGGGCAATGCCTTGATGCAGATAGGTGACGCTCTCGGTCTTGGTGTCGCGCTTGCCGCCACTGACGGTCAAGACGCCTTTCTCCACCTGCAATTCCAGATCGTCTTCCTGGAAACCAGCGGCCGCAATGACAATGCGATAGTGGTCTTCGCCGTGCTTCTCGACGTTATAGGGAGGGTAACTGCTGCCAGGCTCATTGCGCAGTGCGGTCTCGAACAGGTCGTTGAAACGATCGAAACCCACGGAAGAGCGGAACAGCGGCGCCAGGGAAAATGCGGTACTCATGGTCAAATCTCCTGAAATATCAGCAAGGTTTTTTATCTCCACGACCCGAATTCGGCATCGTGTAATCCCTAGATAAGGCCCGCTGATTGCATTTCAAGAGACATTTTCAAGAAACTTTCAGACCGCTTGCGGATGGGGCATCCCCAGCAAGCGGCTGACTTGCTCCAGATCGGTTTCACGCCGCAAGGCTGTGAACAGCTCAACGGCTTGCGGGTAATTACGCGTCAACATGGCCAGCCATTGCTTCAGTCGGCCAGGCGCCTGGCGCTCAGTCAACTGCGCCACCGATTGCGTCCAGAACTCCTGGAGCATGGGCTGCATCTGCTCCCAAGTCATCTCGACCACTTCTTCGCCAGCCCGCGCGGCCGCGATTTGCCGGGCCAGGTCGGGCCGTGCAACCAGGCCGCGACCGAGCATGATGTCTTCGACACCGCTGATTTCCCGGCAGCGCCGCCAGTCATCAACACTCCAGATATCGCCGTTGGCGAACACCGGCACCTTGACCACGTCCTGCACACGCGGGATCCACTCCCAATGGGCTGGCGGCTTGTAGCCATCAGCCTTGGTCCGTGCATGCACCACAATGTGCGCTGCACCGCCTTCGGCCAGGGCCGTGGCGCACACCAGCGCGCCGTCCGGGCTGTCGAAGCCCAGGCGCATCTTGGCGGTCACCGGGATATGCGCTGGCACAGCGCGGCGCACGTGTTCGACGATCTGGTTGAGCAGTTCCGGCTCTTTGAGCAGCACCGCGCCACCGCGGGACTTGTTGACGGTCTTGGCCGGGCAGCCGAAGTTCAGGTCGATCACTTCAGAACCCAGCTCACAGGCCAACGCGGCGTTTTCCGCCAGGCACACGGGGTCGGAGCCCAGCAACTGCACGCGCAATGGCACGCCCGCAGCGGTCTTGGCACCGTGCAACAGTTCAGGAGCAAGCTTGTGGAAATAGGCAGGGGTCAGCAGGCGGTCGTTGACCCGGATAAATTCGGTCACGCACCAATCGATACCGCCCACCTGGGTCAGCACGTCCCGCAGGATGTTGTCGACCAACCCCTCCATGGGTGCCAAAGCAATTTGCATGGAAAACACTCAACGAAAAACGTGGCGCAGTTTACTGGGTTTCCCACAGCAACCGTTAACCCTACCGCCCCCTGTAGGAGCGAGCTTGCTCGCGATGAACGTCAACGATAACGCGGGGAACCTGATACCCGTGGCGTACTCACGCTCTTCGCGAGCAAGCTCGCTCCTACATGGACAATGCCGTAAGCGCCACGCCATAGCCCTCGATAAACTCCGCCGGCATGCGCTTGGGCTTACCGCTGGAGAGTTCGATACAGACAAAGGTGGTTTGCGCACGCAACAAGGTGGTGCCATCGCTGGGGCGCATCAGTTGGAAGTGCCGGGTCATTTTCAGGCGCTGGTCCCAATCGACGATCCAGGTTGCCAGTTGCAGCTCATCGCCTTCGTAGCCGGCCGCCAGGTAATCGATTTCGTGGCGCACCACTGCCATGGCCCGGTCCAGGCGCCGGTACTCGGTGAGGTCCAGGCCCAGGCGCTGGGAATGGCGCCAGGCGCAACGCTCCAGCCACGACACATAGACAGCATTGTTGGCATGCCCCAGGCCATCGATGTCCTCAGGGGCCACCTGCAGATCAATGATAAACGGCTTTGCCAAGTCCCAGCCCATGCCCTGCTCCCGGTCGATTAGTGTCGGCGGGGAGCAGTGTAACCCATCGTTGCACTCAAGCGGTTTGCCGCGCCGGCTCACGACAGCCAGCCAGCAGCGCCAGCACGCCTTCGACCACTCGCGGGTCGGCCAGGACCTTCTGGTGCCCACCCTGCTCCAGGCGCAACAGGCGGCTGTCGAACCAGGCCTCGTGAATCATCTGCGAAGCTTTGACCGGGACGAAGGTATCGTCTTCGGCATGCACGATCAGCCCGGGGATATTCATTTGATAATGAGCCACATCCAGGTGCTTGAGCGGAATGCCCAGGGAATACTCGACCTCCTGGATAAACGCCGCACGCGCCCGCTCCGGCATGCCGACTACGCCAGCAAAGCCGCGCAATACATCCAGCAAGCGTGAAGGGGCAGCAATGCTCACCAGCGCATTGGTGCGCAGGCCCAGTTGGATGGCCAGCATCGCACTGGCGCCACCCATGGAGTGGCCAACCACCGCGTGCAAGGGTGGCAACTCAGCGGCAGCTTCCAGCATCGCCCGGGCAAACAGCACCACATGGGCTTCGCGGCCCGGCGAACGACCATGGGCCGGACCGTCAAGGGCAATCACCGAGTAACCCGCGCCCACCAGTGCATCGATCAGGCTGGCGAACTGGGTCGGACGCCCTTCCCAGCCATGCATCATCAGCACCGTCGGGCCCTGGCCCCAGCGCAGGGCCGACAGGCCAAAGCGCAAGGTAATGCGCTCGGCCTGCGCCAGCAGCGGCAACTCCCAATCCCTCGGCGGCAAGTCCCGCGGCGTCATGAAGGCGCGACGCATCTGATTGGCAATGGTCTGCGGCGCCAACCTGCCCAAGGTGCCATTGACGCGACGAATCCAGCTCAAGGTGCTCATCCATTCACTCCCCAGGCTCATGAGCCTTGTTCAGCGCACTGCCGACTTGGAGGCGCGCAATACACGATCCGACAATTCGCCAGGCCCCAAGGCCCGAGCCAAGGCCAGGCCACCAATCATCAAGGCCATGTCGGCCAGGGCCTTGTCGGTGTCTTCCGGGCTGGCGGCCAGTTGCGCAGCCATCAGTTCGACGTGCTGGTTGAGCACCTCGCGAAACTCATCCGGCAAGCGGCTCATCTCGCCGACCGTGGCCGGGATCGGGCAGGCCTGGGCGGTAGAATCACGGTGCTTGCGCGACAAGTAGAACGCCGCCACCAGGGCGCGCCGCTCTTCGCCTGTCAGGCTGGGATCCATGTCGTCGATAGACGCCCGACGCCGCGCCAATAGCTGCTCGAACGCCTCCAGCATCAAGGCGTCCTTGCTTTCAAAGTGGGCGTAGAAGCCACCCACGGTCAGCCCCGCGGCCCCCATGACTTCACCCACACTCGGTTCGGCCGGGCCACGCTGGATCAGCGCGGAACTGGCGGCCTGCAGAATACGTTCACGGGTTTGCGCTTTTTTATCGCTCATGACGGCCTCCGAATATTACGGTTAAAATATTATCTTCATAATACTTTTTAGCAAGCGGTGAATTCGACCGTTGGTCAGAAGAAGTTTTTTGAAGAGGGAGGGAGAAAACCCAAACGCCAGACAAACAAAAGGGCCATTCAATAATTGAATGACCCTTAAAAATCCCGCAGAGCGGGTAATCGTGGCGTCCCCTAGGGGACTCGAACCCCTGTTACCGCCGTGAAAGGGCGGTGTCCTAGGCCACTAGACGAAGGGGACACAAACCTTCTATACAACTGATCAGCGCTGAGAACTGATCGATTCAAGGACGGTGTGGCCAGACCTTGAACCTGTAAATTGGTGGAGCTAAACGGGATCGAACCGT